>JBLZXS010000211.1:0-4515 GCA_050285325.1 Acinetobacter sp. | reverse complement strand
GGGCAGCTTCTATTTTTTCCTGGATTTTAAGTATTTATTGGGTTAAATCCTATCCAAATTACGATGGCTGGTATAATCCTAGCTTGAATGTGATTGGTTTTATTTTAATTTCAGCTGCAGTGACCGCAATTTTCTCGGTTTGGCATAGCTCACCTTGGTGGCTGATGTACCTGTTCTTATTGGTTTGGGGTGCAGATAGTGGCGCTTATTTTGTTGGGCGTAAACTGGGCAAGAAAAAACTGGCACCTGATGTCAGTCCAAATAAATCGGTTGAAGGTCTATATGGCGGCATCTTTACTGCAATGATTATTGTGGTAGTGGTTGAACTTGTTTATTTAGATTTAACTTTGGCCCAGCACATTTTATTTTTAATTTTATCTGTCGTTACTGTTTTTAGTTCTGTATTGGGTGATTTGTTCGAGTCCATGATCAAACGTCGTGCTGGAATTAAAGATTCAGGTCGTATTTTGCCAGGGCATGGCGGGGTGCTTGACCGTATTGATTCATTGCTTGCTGCTGCTCCAATTTTTGCTGCAGGCATGTATGTTTTAAAACTTATTGGTGTAGATTTATAGATGTCACAATCTGTTTGTATATTAGGTGTAACGGGTTCCATTGGTCAAAGTACCTTAAAAATTCTGCAACAGCATCCTGAAAAGTATTCTGTTTTTGCAGTCACGGCACATAGCCGAATTTTAGAACTTGTGGAAATATGCAAACAGTATCGACCAAAAGTGGTGGTTGTTCCATCCAATAAAATAGATGAACTCAAACAACATTTTCAAAATCAAAATCTGAATAATATTGAAATTCTGTCCGATGAAGCCGGATTAATTGCCGTTGCTGAGCATACAGATGTCGATGTGGTCATGGCAGCCATTGTTGGTGCGGCAGGTTTATTGCCCACACTGGCTGCGGTAAAAGCGGGTAAGCGAGTCTTGCTGGCGAATAAAGAAGCGCTGGTGATGTCGGGTGACCTGATGATGCAAGCTGCACGTGATTATCATGCAGAATTGCTTCCGGTCGACTCTGAACATAATGCTATTTTTCAATGCTTACCTCAGAATTATTTCCAAACAGAACGTAACGGTCAGCCTAAACAGGGTGTATCGCGTATTTTGCTTACCGCTTCTGGTGGTCCATTTCTAAATCACAGTCTTGAACAATTACAAAATGTGACGCCTGCCCAAGCGTGTAAGCATCCGAATTGGTCGATGGGGCAAAAAATTTCTGTAGATTCCGCAACCTTAATGAATAAAGGTTTAGAACTCATCGAGGCCTGTCATCTCTTTGCAATTTCAGAACAGTTTGTAACAGTGGTAGTTCATCCGCAGAGTATCATTCATTCAATGGTTCAATACAAAGATGGTTCTACTTTGGCACAAATGGGTAATCCTGATATGTGTACGCCAATTGCGCATGCACTTGCATGGCCAGAGCGTATTCAAACCCATGTACCTGCCTTGGATTTATTTGTGAATCATCAACTCGATTTTCAGGAACCGGATACCATTCGTTTTCCAGCATTGAAGTTGGCGCGACAAGCGATGCAAAGTGGTGGTTTGGCACCCGCAATTTTAAATGCTGCCAATGAGATTGCCGTTGCTGCCTTTTTGAAAAATAAAATTGGTTTTACTGAAATTTCTCAAGTGGTTGAGCAGACTTTAAATCAAGTTGAAAGCGGGATTGCAGAATCGATTGATCTTATTTTACAAGCTGACCGAGTTGCTCGTTCTGTGGCACAGCAAATTGTCATCAATAAAGGAAACTAAATCATGAGTGCCTTGTTTATTGTCGTGGCAGCCATTCTTTTGCTTGGACCGCTTATTGCGATTCATGAGTTTGGGCATTATATTGTCGCACGTAAACTCGGTGTGAAAGTTTTAGTTTATTCGATTGGTTTTGGACCAACATTGCTAAAATGGACGTCTAAGAAGTCTGGTATTCAATATCAGCTTTCTGCATTGCCCTTAGGTGGCTATGTAAAAATGTTGGATGAACGTGAAGGCAATGTTGCTGAACAAGATTTGCCCAAAGCGTTTAATCGTCAGCATCCCTGGAAGCGGATTGCGATTGTCGCCGCAGGTCCACTGATCAATTTAGCCTTTGCCGTGGTTTTATTCTGGATTTTATTTATCCCGTCACAAGAACAACTGAATACGCGTGTGGGTAAAGTGTTGCCGAATACACCCGCTGCAACAGTTCAAATGCAAGTTGGTGACAAAATTACTACAGTAGACGGTGCACAAACCAATACTTGGGAAAAGTTAAATTTCGCCTTGGTTGATCGTGTCGGTGAAACAGGTTCAATCCAGATTCAGGCTGATCGTGACGGGCAAGTTAAAACCTTCCAGTTACCCATTCAAGATTTTTTGAAAAATCAGAATCAATCTGCTTTAGATAGTTTAGGCTTTCTGCCATATCGTCCATATATAGCACCTGTTGTGAGTAAGTTAAGTGAAGACGGTGCAGCGATTCGCCAAGGAATGAAAGAAGGCGATAAAATTGTTGCGATTGATGGCGTAAAAATGAATGACTGGTTTGATGTCGTTCAAGTGGTTCAGGCTTCACCAGAAAAATTGTTAAAAATAGATGTATTACGTCAAAATCAATTATTACATTTGCAAGTGATGCCACAAGCCAAACGTGACAACATGGGTAATGTTTCAGGTATGCTTGGCGTACAGAATATTCCAGGGAAAATAAATATACCTGCAGATTATAAACAAATGATTCAATACAGTCCGACTGAAGCATTTGTGATGGCGGTTGATAAAACCGGTCAAATTTCAGGTATGATTTTGAACTCGATCGTCAAAATGTTTCGTGGTTTAATTGGTCTGGATAATTTATCCGGTCCAATCACCATTGCCAAAGTGGCAGGACAAAGTGCGGAAATGGGTTGGCAGACCTTTATCTCTTTTATGGCTTTAATGAGCGTAAGTTTAGGTATTTTAAATTTATTACCAATTCCTATGCTGGATGGTGGACATTTAGTTTACTATTTTATTGAGCTGATTCGTGGTAAACCTGTTTCTGAACAAATACAATTGGTTGGTTTAAAAATTGGTATGGTACTGCTCGGTAGCATGATGCTCCTTGCATTATTCAATGACTTCATGCGTTTATAACAACGTAGATACGAAATAAATTAACATCGGAAAAGACTGGCATGCAGCACACACATTTATTTATGCCTTTGGCACTCATTAGTGCAATGGCAGCAGTACAACAAGTATATGCAGCAGATGAATTCATTGTCCGCGATATTAAAATTGACGGCCTTGTTCGTTTAACGCCAACAAATGTCTATGGGATGTTGCCTGTCAATGCTGGCGATCGTGTCGATGATACGACTATCGCAAATTCGATTCGTGCGTTGTATGCCACGGGCTTATTTGATGATATTAAAGCGTCAAAAGAAGCGGATACGCTCATTTTTACCGTGGTTGAACGTCCACTGATTTCCAAGGTTGAGTTTAAAGGGAATAAGCTCATTCCTAAAGAAGCCTTAGAAGATGGGCTGAAAAAAATGGGTATTGCAGAAGGTGAGGTTTTGAAAAAATCTGCACTGCAAACCATTGAAACCGAACTTGAACAACAATATATGCAACAAGGTCGTTATGACGCTGATGTCAGTGTTAAAACGGTCGCTAAGCCAAACAACCGTGTCGATTTAACCATTGAGTTTGTGGAAGGTAAAGCCGCTAAAGTTGTTGATATCAATATTATTGGTAATACAGTCTTTAAAGAAAGCGATATCAAGCAAGCGTTTGCTGTGAAAGAAAGTAGCTGGAGTTCGATTGTTACCCGTAACGATCGCTATGCCCGTGAGAAAATGGCAGCGAGCCTGGAAGCTTTACGTGCATTGTATTTAAACAAAGGTTATATCAACTTTAATATTACCAATTCAAGTTTGAACCTGAGTGAAGATAAAAAGAATATCTTTGTTGAAGTTGCTGTAGAAGAAGGTGAGCAGTTTAAATTTGGTGAAACCAAGTTCTTGGGTGATGCACTTTATAAAACTGAAGAACTGAAAGCACTGCAAATTTACAAAGATGGTGAAACCTATTCACAAGAAAAAGTAAATGCAGTGAAGCAGCTTTTACTTCGTAAGTATGGTAATGCAGGTTATTACTATGCCGAAGTGAATATGGTTCCTGAAATTAATGATGAAACTAAACTGGTTAATTTGAATTATTATATTAATCCAGGTCAACAAGTTACAGTTCGTCGTATTAACTTTACTGGTAATACCAAAACTGCAGATGAAGTATTACGTCGTGAAATGCGCCAAATGGAAGGTGCATTAGCAAGTAATGAAAAAATTGACTTGTCTAAAGTCCGTTTGGAGCGTACCGGTTTCTTTAAAACGGTAGATATTAAACCTGCTCGTATTCCTAATGTGCCAGATCAGGTTGATTTAAATATCAATGTTGAAGAGCAACATTCGGGAACTAGTACTTTAGCGGTTGGTTTCTCGCAAAGTGGTGGTGTGACCTTCCAGGCAGGTTT
>JBLZXS010000210.1:0-3273 GCA_050285325.1 Acinetobacter sp. | reverse complement strand
GACACTCACTATTAGCGCAGTTTCCTCATGTAAATTTTGACATTCATATTATTCCTTATATTAGCTCTGAAGAAGCCGCAATGAATGTGGTTGCAGAGATTAATCAACGTGCCGATCGGGATGGGGAACAACCTTTGGTATTTGATACCCTAGTAGACCCGTATGTGCGCGACATTATTAACACTGCAAATGCAGTAAATCTTGATGTATTTGAAGGGCTTATTGGTAAGTTGTCTGAGGTTTTGGGTACTCCGCCTACAACTTTAGTCGGGCAAACCCATGCAGTGACCGATTCTGAGTCGTATAAAGCGCGTATTGATGCGGTTCATTTTGCTTTGGACAATGATGATGGAGCACGTACACGCCATTATGACAAAGCGGATTTGATTCTGATCGGGGTGTCACGTTCAGGCAAAACCCCAACCTCAATTTATTTGTCATTACAATTTGGTATTCGTGTAGCGAACTATCCGTTAACTGAAGAAGACCTGGATGACAACCGTTTGCCTGCGGTATTGCGTCCACATAAAAATAAACTGTTTGGTTTAATGATTGATGCTGAGCGCCTTGTAGCGATTCGTACGGAACGTAAGGCCAATAGTCGTTATGCAAGTTTTAGTCAATGTCAGATGGAGCTTCGTGCCGTTGAAGGCATTTATATTTCTGAAGGAATTAAATATTTGAATGTTTCGGAAATGTCGATTGAAGAAATTTCGACACGAGTTTTACAAATGACAGGTCTTAAACGTCGTATTGGTTAAATTAAAAGTAGAGTTAAATCAAGGTTTAACTCTACTTTATAATCTAAAATTAAGAGTATTGTTATATGTATAAAATATTAAAGCTAAAAACAATTGCTCTTTTTTTAACCATGCTGAGTCTGGTGAGTAGCCAGACTTTTGCAAAAAGCGTGGCAAACTTTGAAGCCGATATTATCAATCAATATTATAAAACCAGTTTAACTGACAGTTATGCGAGTGACGGAGTGAATCAAGAAGTTGCATCAAAAGTCGCAAATTTTATTAAGAAGAATCCGCAAAGTTTTGACTATTCATTTAAAAAACTGGTAGATAAAAACCTGATTTTATTAAATTACAGCCCTGATCGAAAGCTCAAGTTTTATACGTTTAATGTTTCTGCGGGTGGATCAATGCGGGAGTTTGAGTCCTATGTGCAGTTTAAACAGGGAAATAAAATCATTAGTCAGGCATTAAAAGATGACGGTTTTATTAAAACCATTCGGCAAACTCAATTGAATCGTATACCCACATATTTTATTTCTAAAACTTATATCGGCAGTGGTTGTGTAGGACAATATGGCATACAAGCGATTCAAATTAAAAATTATCAATATAAAAATGTGAATGTTTTTAAGACAAAAACAAAAGTATTGGATCAAATTAATGTCAGCTATGACTGCAATTATTATCCAAAAAATATAGAGCCTTTTGATATGGATCGGCACTATATTCGTGTATCTCGGGATCTCAAAAACATTGATATTCTATTGATTAAGCCATCCGGTGAATTAACACAAAATTATTTGCGCTATCAGAAAACTCCAAATCATTATCAATATGTCGGTACAGTAAAATAATGTGCAAAAAAAAGAGGCATATCCGCCTCTTTTTTGATTTAAAACTTAATAGGTGGTAATAATCACATCGACTAAGTGGTCGACACCTTCCATGCTGCGTACACCTTGATCGATAATTTTAACCACTGGCCAAGTAATTAACTTGCAGTTATCACGTTGTAAAGCTGTATAATAAGTATCTGACTTAAAAAAAACTTTGTTTTCACTTGCCGAATTGGGCATTAATTGACGTTTCAGCCAATTGTCTTTTAGTTGTGATTCAAGATAACGAATAGCCAATAAGGACTTAACCCGATTATTAAATAAACGGCGATTTTTAATAATTAAGGGGTGTGAGAGCAGTTTATGGATGGCTTTTTCTGTATGAGGTAATACAAAAGACGGTTTAATTTGAAATATTTTAACAAATTTTGCCTGATTACATATTTGATCCAAATGCGTCACGGTCATTTGGTTTGCACCTACAATAGCCACATTCAAACCTGAAAAATCAAAATTTTTAATCTCATCTGAAGCGACTATTTTTCCTTGGAATTTCTGAAAAAAATCCAGTGAATTCTGAAAGAATCCATCTAATTGATTGTTTTTCTTGTTCACCATTTTCCTATCCTTTCTTGTTTTTACTTCTATGCATCTGGTTATGCAGTACTTGGTATATCCAAGATGGAACTTTGGGTAAAGTCTTTTCTAGAATCTGGTCAGTCATCGCAACTGTGCCTTTGATTTAAAAGTAGATTAATTTTTGCTTATTATTTATTGGGTTATCTAATAAAAATGAAAAAATTTTGATCGTGGTCCTTGTGATCTTCTCATTTTGTTTATGTGGTAATACGGAGACATTCATCAAGGTATAAAGATGATTTTCATCTTAATAATTTTTTTAAAGGTGTTATTAATAAGAATAAAGACTTGTCGCTCAAGGACAAGTCTCAGCTTTATAGATTATGCCTCGGGAAGTTTAATTCTTTTCATCATGCTCTGTATTTTGAAATTCTGTATTCAAATAATGAGGCACATTCGGTGGTTGAGTATGTAATCGAAGATAATCTAAATCGCGAATATTCTTTTGAACCGCAACCGCACCAAATAGACTCAGTAAAAAAGCCATGATATAAAATCCTTTTTCACTTAACTCCAGTGAAGCATTCCATAAACCAATGGCAAGTAATGCGATGCAGATGATAATTGAAGCCCAGCAGAGTCCAGAATAAATCGCAGTTACCTGAATGCCTTCAAGTTTATCGCGGATAATTTTTTGCAGAGAAACTGCCGCAAATAAGCCATATAAAATTAAAATTAAATAGTAGCCTTTTTCATTCAATAACATTTTTGCGTTAAATAAGCCGATGATATAAGCGGCTGCACCTGTGATCAATGCGACCCAACTTGCCGCAATAAATGCCGCGCTCGGTTTGTTAATATATTGATTCATTCTATTTTCCGTTTTGTATTTGATTATTTTTATACAGCTATTATGCCTAAGCTAAACCAGATCGTAAATGTTATTGAATCCGGTTGGCAATAAATAGATAAGATGATGAGCTGAATGGGTATTTAATATAAAAAAATAGCACCTACACAGGTGCTATCTGGAATTTGAAAACGGTTAAGAATTTTTGATATTCATTAACAATTCAAAGTTCTGAATACGTTTATCTGTGTCGTAAATATCACAG
>JBLZXS010000209.1:0-3215 GCA_050285325.1 Acinetobacter sp. | reverse complement strand
GCTGATGGTAGTGTGGGGTTACCCATGTGAGAGTAAGTCATCGCCAGCTCATTATTCCTAAAAGCCCCCTGACTCAATCGAGTCAGGGGGCTTTTTTTAGGTCGGGGGTTTTAATAAATTTAATCAAGGGAAGAAAAAGACCTTATCTGTAGAATATTTTCTATTTAAATAAAAATGCATAAAATAAATATAAAAATTTCAATTATGAAATTTAGTTATCAAAGTTTGGCTTTTAAAAGGAGAAAAAATATCGAAACTCTATTAATTTAATTGCTTTAACACTTGTGTCACGTTTAGTTTAAGCTCTATCACTCAATTTTTTAATCATAAAAATTGTATGATTTTTAATAATTCTATGCTATAAAATTATAAATCGGCATAAAAATTGCTTATAACAAATGTTCAAAAAAGAGTAGGGTTTTATGAAGTTATCGGTTGGATTAAAAGTTGCGAACTCCTTGTCATTGACACCGCAGTTGCAGCAGGCCATTCGTTTGCTTCAATTATCTAGTTTAGAGCTTGAGCAAGAAATTCAAATTCAGTTGGATAGTAACCCTTTATTAGAGAAAATAGAAGAACAGTCGAATATTGAAAGTCTATCTTCTTTGGAAGAACAAGAACGTGAGAATAAAGATCTCACCAATGAACTGAATGCCAATACTTTACCCGATGATTTACCTGTTGATACCGATTGGGATGATGTTTATACACATCAGCCCACCAGTCTAGGTTCACCTGAATATGAAGAGCGTGAAGATAATCGTCAAGGGCATTTAGGTTTAAAAGAGCATATGCTTGAACAGATCAATTTGTTGCATTTTTCTCAAGTCGATCAGCTGATTGCGCACTGTATTGTGGACTCTTTAGATGAAAAAGGATTTTTAGATGCAGAAATTCCCGAAATAACCACTTCTGTTCAGCATTTATTAGAGTCAATGGATTTTGATGACGAAGTTGAGGATGATGAAGTCGTTGTAGTTTTAAAACATATTCAGCATCTTGATCCTCCCGGTGTGGCATCACGTAATTTGGCTGAATGCTTGCTGGTTCAATTAGAAAGTTTACCTGTACAAACAGCGTATCGTCGTGAGGCAATGACTTTATTGAGTCATTATGAATTATTGATTTCCAATGAGTTGGCAAAGTTAGTCAAGCAGACGGGTTTAAATCCAGATCAGTTGAAATGTGCGGTTGACCTGTTAAAAACGTTAAAAGCCTATCCTGGCATGGAATTTGAGGAAAAAGATTCTGATTATCAAATTCCAGATGTCGTGGTAATGAAAAAAAACGCCCATTGGCAGGTGCAGTTAAATCCAGATATCATGCCGAAATTACGCATTAATTCATTTTATGCCAATATGATTAAACGTGCTGATCAAAGCAATGATAATCAATATCTGCGAAATCAAATGTTAGATGCAAAAAACTTTATTAAAAGTGTTGATGAGCGGCATAAAACTTTATTAAAAGTAGCAACTTGTATTGTTGAACATCAAAAGATGTTTTTAGAAGTCGGTGCAGAAGGAATGCGGCCTTTGGTGCTGCGTGATATTGCTGAAGAAGTAGAATTGCACGAATCTACAGTTTCACGTGTAACCACCAATAAATTTATGCTCACTCCACGCGGTTTATTCGAGCTGAAATATTTTTTCTCTAGTCATGTGTCGACAACTTCGGGTGGGGAAGCATCCTCCATTGCGATTCGGGCCAAAATTAAAAAGTTGGTTTCTGAAGAAAATCCGCGCAAACCGTTATCAGACAATATTATTGCCAATTTATTAAAAGAAGATGGGATTGATGTGGCGCGTCGGACTGTAGCTAAATATCGAGAGTCGTTACATATTCCATCATCTTCTGAACGAAAAGTCTTGATCTAAATTTTAAAGTGTGACTATTCTAGAGATTCATTATGACAACATAATGAATCTCTTTTTACTTAAGGAATAGTCGAAAATGATTTAATGTTAAATGTGCAGGATTGTATTTTTGCTGTCATTAGATCGGCTTGACTATTCTTTTCTAATCCTAAAAGAAGGTGAGGGATAGAACTATGCAAATAACAATTCGTGGTCACCATTTAACGATTACCCCTGCAATTGAAGAAAATATTCGCCTTAAATTTACACAAATGATAAAACATTTAGATCAAGTAAATAGTATGCAGGTCAAACTTTCCAAAGATCATCAAATAGATAAAATTACAAAAAAAGGTAGTGATAATCATATTGCTGAAGCGATTATTCGTTTACCAGGCATAGAGATGTTTGCTCAAGCCAGTGCTGATGATATGTATACTTCGATTAAAAAACTAACAGAAAAGCTAAAAAGACAATTACATAAACACCGGAAAATGCAGCTTACCTATCAACCACTACTTGCATAGTTTGTTTTTTAAACGAAAAGAGGTTTTTTAATACCTCTTTTTTTATATATAAAATGTTATACGTTAATGATTTATTTTTCATATTTATAGTAAAATGGCAGGTTTTTACACCGTTGGTCCTATAAGAGGTCTTTGTGATGAATAGTGAACAGCTCACTGAAATTTTAAAAGCTGCTTTTCCAGAAGCTGAGGTTGCAGTTAGTGGGCAAGGCGGTAAGTTTGATCTTCGAATTGTTGATGAACAATTCGAAGGCAAGCGCCCAGTCGCACGTCAACAAACGGTTTATGCTCCGTTAAATTCATATATTGCCAGCGGTGAAGTACACGCGGTAACTATTCGTGCAATGACCAAAGAAGAATGGCGTAAAGCAAGCTTATTCGGAGCTTAGAACTAAATGGATAAATTTTTAATTCAGGGCGGCGTTAAGCTCGAAGGCGAAGTGCGTATTTCTGGTGCAAAAAATGCAGCCCTACCTTTACTTGCAGCGATGATTCTTGCGGATACTCCAATTACCTTAACCAATGTGCCTAACCTTAAAGACGTGAATACGCTGGTGAAATTGATTGCTGGTCTGGGTATTCAAATGTCTTATGAAGGCGACACGGTTAAAGCTGATACTTCTACATTGAACAATCAGTTTGCACCATATGAACTGGTTAAAACCATGCGTGCCTCAATTTTGGTGCTGGGTCCATTACTTGCGCGCTATGGTAGTGCACAAGTTTCGCTTCCGGGTGGTTGTGCCATTGGTTCACGTCCTGTCGATCAACACTTAAAAGCATTAGAGGCTTTGGGTGCTGAAATTGAAGTGGAAAATGGTTATGTGCATGC
>JBLZXS010000208.1:0-6264 GCA_050285325.1 Acinetobacter sp. | reverse complement strand
TCCTTCTTCTTATCCTTTCTATTTATCTTTTCATTTCTGAGTTTGGTTCGCCTGTTCCACATTACTTAATTAAGTATATAAGCCTGACATATGCTTTATATTTGATATGAACAGCGTTCAACTGAAAAAAATTAGAAAATTTGCATATAGAGTGCTGCTAAATATTCAGATCTAATATTCTTAAATTTAGTTTTTCAGCAACATTTTCATGTTGTTTTTAATCAAATTAATTCAATACTTTATTATTGGGAATTGCACCAACTTTTGCCTTATTTTCCTTTCTTGGCTAAGGAAGGATATCGAGTGGATAAAAATATACCATGACTGTATTTTCGCCATAAAGTGGATGTATTAGATTCAAGCGGAAATATGATTCAATCAAAAAACCTTCGAATTAGAAAGATTTCAGTTAAATACTTTTTAGCATGCAATTTATCAACCTAATTTTTTGCGTGATGGTCATCTCAATTTCATTATTACCATCTATTCTAAAGCATGGAGTTTTAGCGGCTTACTGATTTTAGTTCTTTTATATTTCGATATTATGACTCGGACTTTACAACTCTAGTTAAGTTACTGGCACAATTATGAATGATTTTACTTGTGAACAGCCTAGGTTTGTCTTTTTTTGTATATCTATTTGTTAATCTCCGCGTAGTCAATGGTATCTTAGGTAGTAGCGTAATTCCGTTACCTTTCACGAGTTATAACGGCACTACAATTATTCTTTAATGGCTGTTTTTGGCGTTGTGTTGTCAATTCATACACACAGATAATGTTTTTGGAACTTTAAGCAATATGTTAATTATCAACTTTTATAACAAAGTTAAACGTCTCCCTTTACTTCTTGGTGCACTTTCCATCACCAGTTTCTGCCAAGCCAATGATTTTTACAGCCATCCTAGCTATAACAGCTTTAAACAAAAAACCATGCAAACTTATGGATTAAGTGCAGAACAGGTCGATTGGGCCATGAATGGCTCAAAAAATCTTCCCAATATTATCAATATTATGAATCGACCTGGTGAAAGTAAGCCCTGGTACCAATATAAAACCAATTTTATGGCTGAAAGCACCATTCAGCGTGGAGTACGTTTTAAGAATCAATATGCCGACACTTTAAACCGTGCTGAACAACAGTTCGGGGTACCTCAATCGGTGATTCTGGGTATTTTAGGGGTAGAAACCGGTTTCGGTGCCAATAAAGGCAATTTCGTCACCCGTGATGCATTGGCAACCTTAGGGTTTGGCTATGAACGCCGTGCACAATATTTTCAGGATGAACTCGCTGCACTGATTGCATGGACCTATAAAGATGGAGTTCCGACCCAGTCAGTTACAGGTTCGTATGCAGGTGCAATCGGCTACCCACAATTTATGCCAAGTAACATTAGCAAGTTGGGTGTTGACTATGATTCTAATGGGCATATTGACCTGAGAAATTCAGCAGTCGATGCAATTGGTTCTATTGCCAATTATTTGGCTCAACATGGCTGGCAGCGTAATCAACCGATTGGCTTTGCTGCACGCTATATCGGAAATTCTCCGGAGTTGATTATCGCCAAAAACCTGGAACAACCCACACCTTATGGAGCTTTAAAAAATCAAGGTGTTACACCAACAAATCCGGTTGTAAAAATAGATGACCTGGATATGGTGAATATTATTCAGCTTCAAGACAGCTATGCACCAATTTATTATATTACTTACCCAAATTTTCAAGTCATTACCACTTATAACAAGAGCCGTATGTATGCCACTGCGGTATGGCAATTGGGCACAGAAATCGCTAGTCGTTAAGACTAGCTTTTACGCAAAATAACCAAAGTCAAGATTTTTTTAGCCAAAATGGTGCACAAAATAGGCATTTTAAATAATATGTTACAATATTGATTATTTTTTAGACGAAAAACGTTATATTTCTGTCCTTTTTGTAATATTTTCAAGTAAAGAGTAGACAGCTTAACCATGGCATGAATATTATCCATTTCGTCAAATGTAGTTGCAAAAGAGAATTAACAGACCTGATTACTTATATTTCAAGCGTTTAAAGGAAATTAAGTCAACGGTCTTTAGGAGTTTAATAATGCATTCATCGATTAAGTATATTTTAGCGTTAACCACCACTTTTGCCCTGAGCCAGTCTCAAGCAGAATTGGTTCAGTCATCATTCAGTACAGATAATGACAACTCTCGCTTGGCCACTCGTGTATTAAATAAAGATGCGCAAAAATTTAATTCACACTTTTCAAATTTAAACAGTCTTTCAATCACTGAGCGTTCTGGCGATAAAATCCGTCGTCAAACCATCGCAGCAAAAATTGAAATTCCTGAAGACGAGCCTTCAGTGATTGAAAAACTCAATACTGTTGCATCAAATACAGTGCGTAAATTTAGCCAAACAGGCGCAGCATCTTGGTACGGTCGCCAATTTCATGGACGCAAGACAGCAAGTGGCGAAACATTCGATATGAATGCCATGACTGCCGCTCATCGTAGCCTGCCATTGAACTGCTATATTCGCGTAACCAATAAAAACAATGGTAAGAGCGTGGTTGTAAAAGTAAATGATCGCGGTCCATTCCATGGCAACCGAGTTCTAGATTTATCTTATGGTGCTGCGAAACAATTGGGTATTACTAACGCAGGTACTGCGAAAGTAAATATTGAACGTGTTGATGGTCCAAATTCTTAAGATGATGCTAGCCTCCTAATACATTTGACTTAAAAAGCCACATTATGTGGCTTTTTTAATACCTAAAAAACTTTGTTTTCAGTACTCGCTTAGTGTTTAATAAATACAGTGCATCAATAATAAGAATTAAGGATAATCATGAATATCCAAAAACCTTATATACACTCTCTGATAACCAAAAGTAAGGTGGTATTACTGCCTCTTGCCTTACTGGCTGCATGTTCCAATTTGCCTCCATCTCAAAATCAATCTGTGAATGAAAAAGGTTCAAATACATTATTGATCTATGGTGGCCCCATTCTTACCATGCAAGGAATGCAACCTACCTACGTAGAAGCATTACTGATTCAAGCAGGTCATATCGAATTTAGTGGCAAACTTGAACAGGCACGAACAATATCTCCCCAAGCTCAACAACTCAATTTACAGCAACACACCGTCATTCCCGGTATTATCGATGCACATAGTCATGTCAACAGTGTCGGCTTGCAGCAAACCGTAGCTAATCTTTACTCTCCTCCCGATGGAACAGTAACAGATATCAACTCGCTGATTATTGCCATGCAAACCTGGCAAAAGAAAAATCCCGAGTTTATTCAGGCAACATCAGGCTGGATTATGGGCAATGGTTATGATGATGCCCAATTGACAGAAAAACGCCATCCAACAGCCACTGAACTGGATCGAATTTCTAAAGATCATCCTGTCTTGATTCTGCATCAATCTGGACATCTGGCATCCGTAAATCATAAAGCTTTAGAAATATTAAAAATTAATGCCAAAACACCAAATCCTTCAGGCGGAGTAATTCGACGCATCAACCATTCCAAAGAACCCAATGGCGTGCTTGAAGAAAGTGCCGTCTTTAGCGCCATGATGCAGGCATTTAAAAACGTACCGCCTGATGTGATGGAGAAAATGGCACTCACGGCTATTCAGGCTTATGTGGAAAACGGCTATACCACTGTTCAGGAAGGACGTGCAGATGCAGGAACAAGTGAATTATGGCGAAATCTGGCCAAGCAAGGAAAACTCCCGATTGACCTAGTGTCTTATCCAGACATTAACAATGAAAAAGAATACATGCTCAAGTATGGGACTAGCCAAAGCTACGATCATCATTTTCGTATCGGCGGCGTTAAAATGAGTCTGGATGGATCGCCTCAAGGAAAAACAGCCTGGCTAACCCAACCTTATTTAATTCCACCGGAAGGAAAAGCTAAAAACTATTCAGGCTATCCTGCCTTTCCCGACAATAAAATCGTCCAGGACGCAATTAATTTAGCATTTCAACATCATTGGCAAATTCTGGCGCATGCGAATGGTGATGCTGCCATTGATCAATATTTAAATGACATTGAAAATGCAACTCAACACTATCCCAAGCTGGATAGACGTCATGTGATTATCCATGCACAGACCATGCGTGAAGACCAGTTAGACAAAGCTAAATCTCTTGAGTTAATTCCTTCCTTCTTCTCCTTGCATACCTATTATTGGGGCGACTGGCATACTAAAGAAACTCTAGGGATAGAAAGAGCAAAA
Organism: Acinetobacter sp.; assembly: GCA_050285325.1. Lineage (GTDB taxonomy): Bacteria > Pseudomonadota > Gammaproteobacteria > Pseudomonadales > Moraxellaceae > Acinetobacter. The sequence goes on along the minus strand of JBLZXS010000208.1, from coordinate 2,024 downwards.
CGTATTTCACCAACAGGTTCTGCTTTACGTAAAGGAATTCTGTTTACTGAACATCATGATGCACCGGTTATTCCCCCTCGAAGTATGATGACACTGGATAGCACAGTAAACCGCGTAACACGCAGTGGAAAAATTCTAGGTACAGAACAAAGAGTCAGCCCTTATATTGCACTAAAGTCCTTAACCGACTGGGCGGCTTATCAATATTTTGAAGAAAACAGCAAAGGAACTCTAACCATAGGAAAACTGGCTGACTTTGTCATTCTGAGTGATAATCCTTTGACTGTTCCGAGCAGTAAAATTAAAGATATAAAGATACTCGCAACCTACAAGGAAGGTCAGCAGATTTATCAAAACCCCAGCTTTAAAAATATAGAACTTAAATCTCCGTAATACATCTGGCATCAACACAGCTGGCATCGGGTTACCTCAGTAACCGCTTCTTTCGTTTATTTAAAGCGAATAATGCTGAGCTACCGCTGCTTTGACCCGCTCTTGGTTCTGGTTTATATTTCATTTAAATAAAAATAAGTCTATGGATCCTAAATCCAACTGGAGTAGATAATGAAAACGATAAACGAATGGTTAGATGAATATAGTGAGAGCCATCAAGACAAAACCAACAAAACCATTCACTGGGTTTGCGTACCCGCTATTCTTTTTTCAATTATAGGGATTTTGGCGCACTTTAGCGCATTACTCACTGCACTGCTGCTTGTCTTAACTTTTATCTTTTACGCACGTCTCGATCTGGTACTTGCTGTTGCAATGGCTGCGTTACTACTTGTCATGGCATGGCTTATTTTTATCTTACCTGTAGGGACTGGATTTTATATCGCAGTTTTTGTTCTGGCGTGGATTGGACAGTTTTACGGACATAAAATTGAAGGTAAAAAGCCTTCTTTCCTTAAAGACCTTCAGTTCCTCCTCATTGGCCCGCTATGGTGCATGGATGCCTATTTAGCTAAATTGATACCTAAATGGAAAAGACGCCAGAAATCGCAAATGATAGAGATTTAAACACCCTCATCGTTTTAACCCTTTGAAGAACCTTTATTGATAGGTTCTTCCTTTATATTTCAACCAGCCATCAGCATGAATTTTTTGTGGATCATGGTGGGTCCAGTGAATTACCCCACCTTGTTGGCTATATTCATATTCACCAAAAAATTCTACTGTATCACCCTTTTCCAAGTCATCCAGGCGCGGACTCAAGTCAATATTATGTGCAACCAAAACCGTTTGCCCATTATCCAGTTCCAGAATAATTTTTTGATGACGCGAGCCCTCATTATCATCACGCAAAATAGCTTTCACTTGCCCGCTGGACTGGACTTGAATATTACTTTTTTGCTGTCGAAAGGCTTGTTGAATTTTTTCATCATCATTTTGAGTGGAAAAATTTGATGGCCTCGAATCTACAGGAGCGGACTGCGGTGGTATTTTCGATAAAATTTCAGTTTGTGGTTCTAAATCCGTGAGCGATTGATTTGAAGGATTCTGCTGTTCTTGTAAATCCATTCCAACATATGCCGCTATTAATACAATAATAACCGTACCAATCCCGATATTGGTTTTATTGGCCATCTTGTTATTCCTTAAAATTTAACTATTTTTATAAAAACGATTATCATAAAAAAAGCCCCAAACGGGGCTTTTTCCAAAACAATTTAACTTAAAAAAATTAAGTTAATATTATTTTGCAGCAGCTTGAGCAGCAGCAACTTCTTCTGCGAAGCTCATTTCTGCTTTCTTCTCAATACCTTCACCTACTTCGAAGCGAACGAACTGAGCAACTGTAGTTGCAGTTGATTTAAGAACATCAGCAACTTTCTTGTCGTTGTCGATTACGTACATTTGACGCTCAAGCACAACTTCGTTCAAGTATTTCTCAACTGAACCAGTTACCATTTTTTCAACGATGTTTGCTGGTTTACCAGATTCTAACGCTTTCGCTTCAGCAATTTCTTTTTCTTTAGCGATAAGATCAGCAGATACGCCTTCAGCATTTACAGCAACCGGAT
>JBLZXS010000207.1:0-5950 GCA_050285325.1 Acinetobacter sp. | reverse complement strand
TTGAAATTACCGCCAGTCATAATCCCATGGATTATAATGGCATGAAATTGGTGCGTGAAAATGCACGTCCAATTGGTGCCGATTCAGGCTTAAAAGAAATTCAGCAACTGGCTGAAACAAATGACTTTAAAGATGTAGAAACTAAAGGAACAACTGAAAAGTACAATATTTTGCCTGAATTCATTCAACACTTAATGACTTATATCGATCCTGCAAAAATCCGCCCCATGAAATTGGTGGTCAATGCAGGAAATGGTGCTGCAGGTCATGTCATTGATGCGATTGAGGAAGAATTTAAATTCCTGAATGTTCCTGTTGAGTTCATCAAAATTCATCATGAAGCTGATGGAACATTCCCAAATGGTATTCCTAACCCGATTTTAATTGAAAACCGTGACAGTACTCAAAATGCGGTTATTCAGCATCAAGCCGATCTGGGTATTGCCTGGGATGGAGACTTTGATCGCTGCTTCCTGTTTGATGAAAAAGGGCAGTTTATTGAAGGCTATTACATCGTAGGGCTGCTTGCTCAAGCCTTTTTGCTAAAACAATCAGGTGAAAAGATTGTGCATGACCCACGTTTAGTCTGGAATACATTTGATATTGTAAATCAATATCAAGGGGTTGCTGTACAGTCTAAATCTGGACATTCTTTTATTAAAGATAAAATGCGTGAACACAATGCCGTATACGGCGGCGAAATGAGCGCACATCACTACTTCCGTGATTTTGCCTACTGCGATAGCGGCATGATTCCATGGTTATTGGCTATAGCTGTACTTTCAGAAACACAAAAATCATTGTCGGCTTTAGTCGAAAATATGATTACCAAATTCCCATGTTCTGGTGAAATTAACTTTAAAGTCGAAAATACCACTGCTACCATTCAAAAGCTTTTTGATCATTATACCGAGCAAAAACCCCTTCTAGATAAAACAGATGGTGTCAGCCTAGACTTTGGCGCTTGGCGTTTCAATGTTCGCGCATCAAACACTGAACCTTTATTGCGTCTCAATATTGAAAGTCGTGCCGATCAAAATGCTAAACCCATGCAAGCTTATGTGGATGAGTTAACTCAGCTGATTCAAGGTTAAGACTTTAAAAAATTAAAAAAAGGAGCTGATCAAAAGCTCCTTTTTATCGACTTTATAGGAATTAATCGCGATAACCATTTGGATTTTGCTTTTGCCAGTTCCAACTGTCTTCCAACATGTCTTCTAAAGCATATTGTGGTTTCCAGCCAAGCTCAGCCACTGCACGTGCATTATCAGCAAAAGAGGTTGCAACATCCCCTTCACGTCGTGGCGCAAATTCAAATGCGACAGGTACACCATTCACTTTTTCAAAAGTATTTTTGACTTGAAGAACGGAAGAACCATTACCTGTACCAATATTCCAAGCACGACAACCTTGAGCATTTAAACGATTATTCAAGGCACATAAATGTGCATTTGCCAAATCGACTACATGAATATAATCGCGAACCCCTGTCCCATCAACAGTATCGTAATCATTGCCATAAATGGCTAATTTTTCGCGGCGACCTACCGCGACTTGAGTCACATACGGCATCAAATTATTCGGAATCCCCTGTGGATCTTCACCAATGCATCCACTTTTATGCGCACCCACTGGATTGAAATAACGCAGCAAGGCAATCGACCAACGCTCATCCGCAGCAGCAAGTTTTTGGAGGAGTTGCTCAACAATCAGTTTCGTATAGCCATAATTATTTGATGGCACTCCTGTTGGCATATCCTCATTCAATGGTGAAGGATTATTTTCACCGTACACTGTTGCCGATGAGCTAAAGACTAAATTAAATACTCCTGTCCGCTCCATCGCATTTACCAAGCCAATTGAACCTGCAATATTATTGTCAAAATAGGTCAATGGAATTTGCTGACTTTCACCTACAGCCTTTAAACCGGCAAAATGAATTACCGCATCAATAGAATGTTGCTGGAATAATTGATCTAAGGTGTATTTATCACGAATATCACCTTCAACAAAAACCAAGCTCTTACTTGTCAGTTCTTGCACGCGTTTAAGCGATTCTTCTGAACTATTAGATAGATTATCCAGAACAATCACTTCATGACCTGAATTTAATAGTTCCACACAAGTATGTGAGCCAATATAGCCTGCACCACCTGTCACTAAAATTTTAGCCATTTGTTTTTCCTAACAATATTTTTAATAAACCTTGGGTAGAGGCATCTAAACGCGAAATATCTTTTACATCACCGGTTAAAACAGGTAACAGCTGATTGGCAATTTCTTTGCCTTTTTCTACGCCCCATTGGTCGAATGGATTGATATTCCAAAGTACAGATTGTACGAATACCTTATGCTCATACATTGCAATCAACATGCCCAAGCTATAGGGATTTAATTCTTGTAGTAAGATGGTGCTGCTCGGTTGATTACCAGTATATTGTTGATACAGAGGCAAAGACTCTAATTCAGCTTGATCAAGAGCCTGATTACCAAAGGCCAGTAAACGCGACTGTGCCAAACAATTAGATAAGGCTAAATGATGCTGTTCAACTAATGCATCTGCATTTTCAGCATAGGTAAATTGATTAGAATTATAACGTTGCACAGGGGCAATAAAGTCACAACTCACCGCCTGTGTACCTTGATGTAACAGTTGATAAAAGGCATGCTGGGCATTCGGTCCTACTTCGCCCCAAACAATCGGGCATGTATCAAATTCTACTTTCTCACCATTACGCTGAATCGACTTACCATTCGATTCCATTTCTAGCTGTTGCAAGTAAGATGCAAAATATTTCAGACGACCATCATAAGGCAATACTGCATGCGTTTGAATATCAAGAAAGTTGTTGTTCCAAACCCCGAGTAAACCCATCAGTACCGGAATGTTTTGATTTAAAGGTGCTGTTTGGAAATGTTGATCAATAGCAGATGCACCGGCAAGTAACTGCTTAAAACCTTCCACACCGATCGTTAAAGCGATTGGCAAACCTATACATGACCAGAGAGAATAACGACCACCAACCCAATCCCAAAGTAGAAACTGGTTTTCCTCGTCAATCCCCCATTCAGTCATTTTTTCAGGTTTGGTCGATACGCCAACAAAATGGTGCTTAAGGACCGGAACATGTTGACCGAATGCTTTTTCTAGCCACAAACGTGCAGTTTGCGCATTAGATAAGGTATCAATCGTTCCAAAAGATTTCGATGAAATAATAAATAGCGTAGTTTCTGGACGCAGCTTATGCAACAACTCGGATAACTGACTGCCATCGATAGTCGAAACAAAATGTACATTTAAGGGTTTGGTTGTAGCATGCTTAAAATCAGATAAAGCCTGGGTCACCATCAGTGGTCCAAGGTCTGATCCACCGACCCCAATATTGACCACATCCTGAATCACTTCACCGGTTGCGCCGCGACATTGTCCGGCATGAATTTTTTCTACCAATTTAAACATACGCTGTAATTGTGCATGCACCTGATTTGAAAGCTGCGTATGTAATGGATCATTTTCAGGAAGTCGCAAAGCCCAATGCATTGCTGCACGCTGTTCAGTGTAATTAATGTTCTGCTCGGAAAAAAGCCTGTTAATCCACTTTTCCAGATTTTGTGTTTCAGCAAAATGAATGAGGGTATCCAGTACATTCTGATCAATACGATGTTTACTAAAATCTAAAACAATTTGCTCTAATATGACTGAGAATTTTTGAAAACGCTGCTCGTCTTGTTCGAATAAGTCATTTAAATGCACATGCTCAAATTGTTTTTTTAAAGCATTCAGTTTAACTAAAATAGATTCATCATCTTTGACTATAAAAGGCTGAATAGGCTGTGTCATTAGCGTCCAACTCCCATATAAGCAAAACCTTGTGCTTTAACATAATCTGGATCAAAAATATTACGACCATCTAAAATCAAGGGATGCTGCATGGTCTGGAGCAATTTCTTATAATCTGGACTCCAGTATTGTTTCCAAGCAGTCAGTAAACACAATGCATGGCTATCTTTTACAGCTTCATATTGATCCGTACAATAGATCAAATCTTCACGATGACCATATAATTTTTCAATTTCAGCAAGGGCTTGAGGATCATGTAATTTAACTTTAATCCCTTGGGCCCATAAGGCATTCAGCATGACATGAATTGGAGATTGTTGTATACGAGAGCTATTTTCCTTAAATGAAGCCCCCCAAATAGTGACGGTTTTTCCTTTTAAGTCACCATGAAAATAGTTCCATAATTTTCTAAATAAAAGTTCTTTTTGTTGTTGATTAATTTCCCAAACCTGAGCCAGTAGTTGGCTTTTAACACCAGTACCAGAAACCGTATTTGCCAAAGTCATAATATCGTGTGAGAAGTTTTCTCCACCAAAGCCGGCACCCGGATACAAATATGAGGCACCAATTCGACTGTCGGCAGCCATCCCCTGACGGACATGCTCAATATCAATCCCTAGTTTTTCCGCGACCACGGCTAAATCATTAATATAGCTAATCCGCGTCGCTAACATCCCGGAAATACTGAGCTTGGTAAATTCAGCATCTAAAACAGGCATAAATAAATACTGTTGCTGACGGGGAAATAAGGGACGTAACAATTCCCTGACTTTGTTTTGCACTTCAGATCGAGTACAGCCGACGATCAGCTGTTCGGCTTGCGTCATACTTGGTAGCGCATTACCTTCCTGAATCATATCGGGTAAATATACCCAATCATCTTGGGGAAGAATATGCTGAAATTTTTCGGTACTGTGTAGTCCCAAAGTTGAAGCATTAATCATCAACTTGGGATGAATAATTGGACGCTGGTTTAGCTCTTTTAAAATTTCGATGCCTTGGACTTCTTCAGCAGGACTTAAACTAAAAAAATAAGCATCGATGTCTAAAGAAATTTCATTGAAGTTGCAATATTGAAGAAACCCGTTTTTTTGTTGTTTATCCAATAACTGCTTAACAGCTTCATCTTGTGCATAGGCTTGTTCTGACGATGATTTTAATACATCACACCAATAAACCAGATGTCCGCACTCTGCCAATAAAGCTGCCATTACACCTGAATAAAGGGTTTGTCCAAATACTGCAACGTTCATAGAAGCCTCTAATTTTATAATTCGAGTTGTTTAATTAAGGCTTTAAAATCTTCACCCAATTTTGGATGATCGATACCATAATGCAATACGGCTTTTAAATAGCCTAATTTGCTACCACAATCGAAGGTTTGACCTTTCATACGATAAGCTTCAATGCGATCTGTTTGATGTAACATCGCAATCGCATCAGTTAATTGAATTTCATTACCTGCACCTTTTGGTGTCTGCTCTAATAATTGCATAATTTTTGCCGGTAAAACATAACGTCCAACCACCGATAAATTCGATGGTGCTGTACCCACAGCTGGTTTTTCTACAATACCTTGCATGCTAATACTTTCAGCAACTGCTGGAATCTGAGCTACATCCACAATTCCATATTGATCGACCATATTTTCAGGTACGGCTTCAACCATAATCTGTGAAGCTCCACTCGCTTCAAAACGTGCAATCATTTTCGCCAGATCATTTTCAACTTGATCACCTTTAACCAATACATCGGGTAGCAGAACTGCAAAATCTTCATCTCCTACAATGGCTTTTGCACAGAGTACTGCATGACCCAAACCTAATGGTTGCGGCTGACGTACGCTGATCACACTGATATGAGGTGGTAAAATTTCTGTAATTTCTGCAAGCAGATCATATTTCTTTTTATTTTCTAATGTCGTTTCAAGTTCAAAATTACGGTCAAAATAATTTTCAATTGAGACTTTGGAAGAGTGGGTCACCAGAATGATTTGTTCTATACCAGCTGCAACTGCTTCCTTCACCACATATTCGATCGCGGGACGGTCAACCACAGTGACCATTTCTTTGGGAATCGACTTACTTGCAGGCAGAAAGCGGGTACCTA
>JBLZXS010000206.1:0-2473 GCA_050285325.1 Acinetobacter sp. | reverse complement strand
CGTCATCTGGTCAATCTGGAAGTGGTGAACACCTATGAAGGCACCCATGACGTGCATGCCCTGATTCTGGGGCGTGCTCAGACAGGCATCGCTGCATTCGGCAATTAAAATCATACTAAACAATAATCTGGATGCTCATTCATGAGCATCCTAGAGACGTTTTGTCTCAAAAAAAATCAATAATTTAAATTAAAGGATTCATCGTGAAACACTTTTGTAAATCTGTGCATTTGCAAGCTTAACGTTCAAACGAAATGCTAGAAAAACAATAAAGAACCTCAGGCAAATGTAGAGAAATAATAGGACTACCGATGACTCATTTGGGAAAATGAGGGATATGGAAATGAATAATGATATACAGGCTGAAACAGGAATGCTCAGCAGAAAATTACCATCCAATGTAGGTACAGCACATCGTATTCATAAAAACACCTGGAAAATTGCATTTGTTTTTGCATTTATTTCACTGGTAATTGATGGTGTTGACATCATGCTGTTGTCATTTAGCTTGACCAGTTTAAAAGCTGAGTTTGGACTGACTTCATTTCAAGCGGGGATGCTGGGGAGTTCATCTCTTGCAGGCATGGCGCTGGGCGGAATTACCGGTGGATGGGCATGTGATAAATTTGGACGGGTAAAAACCATTGCCTGGTCTGTGGTTTTCTTTTCGATCATGACCTGTATTTTGGGATTCACCCAAAGTTATGAACAGTTCATGATTCTGCGTTTTATTGGTGCATTTGGATTAGGTTCGTTATATATGGCGTGTAATACGCTCATGGCCGAATATGTTCCCACCAAGTATCGTACAACTGTTTTGGGTACTTTACAGACAGGTCAAACCGTTGGTTATATCGTAGCGACTTTGTTGGCAGGAGCCATTATTCCTGATCATGGTTGGCGTATGCTGTTTTATGTGACCATTGTTCCGGCTGCCTTCGCACTGATTTTCATGCGTTTTGTGCCTGAACCTGCATCTTGGCAAGAAGCAAAAATAGAACAATTTAAACGTAAAGAATTGAAAATTGAGCCTACACCTAAAGCAATCACTGCAAAAGCACCTTCTGAAAGCGTTTATAAACGTATTTTTGGACATACCCAACATCGTAAAATGTTCTTGTTATGGATGAGTACCGCTGCCTTCTTGCAATTTGGCTATTACGGAGTCAATAACTGGATGCCAACCTATTTAGAAACAGAACTGAATATGAACTTCAAAGCTTTAACAGGCTATATGGTCGGCGCCTATACAGCGATGATTCTGGGGAAAATTATTGCAGGTTATGCGGCAGATAAATTAGGGCGTCGGGCAACTTTTGTCTTTGGAACCGTTGCGACAGCCGCATTTTTACCGGTGATCATCTTTTTTAACACGCCAACCAATATTGCTTACTTATTAATTACCTTTGGTTTCCTATATGGAATTCCTTATGGTGTAAATGCAACCTATATGGCAGAAACCTTCTCGACCGATGTGCGCGGTACAGCCATTGGTGGTGCATATAACATGGGCCGTTTAGGGGCTGCGATTGCACCAGCGACTATCGGAATTATTGCTGCAGGCGGTTCATTCACCATGGCATTTATCGTGATGGGTGCGGCTTACTTTATTGCCGGTGTTATTCCAGGCTTGTTTATCCGTGAACGCCAGTATGATCCACAGCAATCTTCATTAGTAACGGCTACAGATGCAGAAGCTAAAACCCCGAGTACTGTGGTAGCCACAGACGCAATTAGTGCTAAATAATAAAAAGAGCCAGCAGGTTTTCTGCTGGCTTTAGGAGTGGAACATGGGTGCATTACAAGGAATTCGTGTACTAGATTTAAGTCGCGTACTGGCAGGTCCATGGTGCGGGCAGATTCTGGCAGATCTAGGTGCTGAAGTAATTAAAATTGAACGTCCACAAGTCGGTGATGATACCCGCATGTGGGGACCACCTTGGATGTTGGATAACCAAGGCGCTGCAACTCGCGAATCGGGTTATTACCAATGTGCCAACCGCAACAAATATTCAGTTGCCATCGATATTGCCAGTGAACAAGGGCAGCAACTGATTCGGGAAATTGCTAAAACAGCCGACGTGGTGATTGAAAACTATAAAGCCGGTTCATTAGAAAAATACGGCTTAGATTATGTGTCTTTAAATGAACTGAATCCGAACTTGGTCTATTGCTCGATTACCGGATTTGGCCAAACGGGACCACGTGCCGAAGAACCGGGTTATGACTTTATCATTCAAGGCATGTCGGGATTAATGAGTATCACCGGTGAAAAAGATGAACTTCCGGGTGGTGGTGCGCAAAAAGTCGGTGTAGCCGTGGTCGATATTCAAACAGGCTTGTATGCCACGGTTGCTATTCAGGCCGCTTTACTGGCACGTCAGCATACCGGTCGTGGGCAATATATCGATTTATCCTTACTTGATGTACAAGTAGCTACACTGGCCAATCAGGGTATGAATTATCTCACCAC
>JBLZXS010000205.1:0-6315 GCA_050285325.1 Acinetobacter sp. | reverse complement strand
CGTCCAAAACGGATATTGAAGCAAATCCATTTTTGCTTTTACATCTCAAATTAAAGAGCAAAAAAAGGAAGCTTAAGCTTCCTTTTTATACTTCCCAAGATGGATTTAAAGTTTAGAAAAATACTGCTCGCGCCATTCTTTCCAGAAGTACATCACAATCCCGAACATCACCACAGCAATGCCGACGAAAGCATTCGAGCTGATATGCTCATGATTTAAGGTTGCTCCGAGTACCAAAGCAATGATCGGCGTCATCACGTTACTGAGCGATACAGTAGAAGCGGCCAAACGGCGAATCAGCCAGAAATAACACAGCATCGCCACAATTGAAGAAAAAATCATGGTAAACACAAAACCGATGATGGTATGCATACCCGGCATTTGGATCGGCATGTGCTGCCAGATAAAGGGCAACAAGCACAACGAGCCTAGCGCTGAAATGATCAGTGAACCGGTGGCTTGTGACATCGGACTTAAGGGTGCATTAATCTGCTTCACCCAAAAGATTGAGCTGATATAAGACACGATACTGATCAACATCAATACCACACCCCATGGATTGATTTTACTGTCGGCAGAGTCGGCAAAGACAAAACTTAAACCAGCGACGGCAATCGCCATACCCAGCCACTGTAGCCAGATCAATTTGTGGGTTTTTAAAACCACATGACCAATTAAACCTGCAATCAGCGGTGAAAAACCAAAAATCAATGCCATTAGCCCGGAAGTTAAATAATTGGCAGCCAAGTAAATAAACAGCTGCGCACCAATTAAATTCAGACTGCCTGCCAGATAACTTTTCATGGAAGTCGGATCAAATGGCAAGGGATCACGCATCAGCTTTAATAACAACAGCGCAATGATGGATGCGCCAAAGTAACGGATAAGCAGCACCCACATCGGATGAACTTCTTGCACGCTCCAGACAATCGCCAGTGGCGTCGTTGCCCAGATCAAGACCAGTAAAGCGTAGATACTTGCCGTGACCACCATGGGAGATGAATTTGAATTCATAAATTGCTCAATTTGATTTTGTAATAATGGATAAGACTGCCAATCGCCTATTTCCCATTATCGGCACGATGTCAAAGGCGACAGGGATGTCGCCCGCTGATCTGGGATATATGGACATACCCTCAGAGCAGTAAAAGATTTTTGTTACTTTTCATCTTTGAAAAGTAAAAGCACCTGCGCAAATGCATTTCAATTTATAATTTAATTTGAGGCTGTTAGCTCAATCATATAACAGCCATAAAAAAACAGACCTATGTTTTGCATAGGTCTGTCCAAAAATATCTCAATAAAACTTAGGCAACTTTGCGTAGGTCCAGGCTTAAATCAAGGTGTTTTTCTGCTTCAAATGCAGTGTTTTTACTGATCATTTTTTTCAAATGACGCATTTCTTTGGCTGCATTGACTGTAATACCGGCAACGATTTGACCATCCGTCACACCGTACATCACGAATGAATTAGCAGAACCGTTGGCTGCATTCATTTCACCGCGAATATGCCATTCAGCTGCGGCCATATCACCGACGAACTGGAAATTAATATCCAGTTGATCCGTCCAGAACCAGGCCGGGTTGGCTTTCGGATGTTCAACGCCCATCACGTGACGCGCAAAAATACCGGCTTGAAGATTGGCATTTTCCCAGGTTTCCACACGGCGGTGATTACCACAGTCACGAAGCTGGGTCGCCACATCGCCTGCTGCATAAATGTCAGCATTTGAAGTCTGGCAGTTTTCGTTGACTTTAATTGCGACATCCACCTCAAGACCGGCAGCTACTGCAAGCTCTGCATTTGGCACAATCCCGATCCCGTAAACCACGGCATCCGCACGAAGCTCTTCGCCATTCGCCAAAGTGACCACAACTTCTTCACCCTCAAGGCGACAATCCGCAATCTGGGTTTCAAGACGAACATCGACACCTTTAGCACGATGCTGTTCAAGCAGGAATTCGCTTAAAATACGCGGCGAACAACGCCCCATCACCATTGGACCCATTTCAATGACAGTGACCTGACAGTCTTTGAAACGTGCAGATGATGCAAGCTCAAGTCCAATTACACCACCACCGATCAGGATTAAACGACGACCGGCTTGAAGTACAGGAACCAGCGCTTGCGAATCTTCAAGATTACGCAAGGTATAAACATGTTTACCCAAAGCATCAAAGTTTGGCAAACGACGGGCAGCCCCACCGGTAGCAAGCAATAACTTGTCATAGGCAACAACATCACCGTTTTGCAGTTCAATGCTGTGCGCTTCAGGGTTGATTTTCACCACGCCATTACCGCGAATCACTTCAACATTCAAATCTGCCAACTTCTGTTCAGACAAGATTTCAATTTTGGTATCTTCAGGTTTTAAGATCACATCTTTAGATAAAGGCGGACGCTCATAAGGCAGATGGGTTTCATCACCAATCAAGGTGATTTTCCCTTCATACTTGTTGCCACGAAGTTCTAAAATTGCGCTCGCACCTGCCTGGCCAGCACCTACGATCACAATGTTATTTACGTTGCTCATTTTCTTAACCTTTTAATTCTGCAGATACGATCCCGAAGCCGGCAATCCATTCACTGATAGCTTCGTAAACCTGGTTGGTCATGTCGTATTCACCCAGTTCATGTAGCGCAGCAAAAGCTGCCATCCAAGAACGCACTTCTTGACCACCACGACCACCCTCACGGCGGATTTCATCTTCTGTCATGGCTTCAAGTGCTGCAAAATCAGCATTCTTGAATGTTTCAAGCAATGCAATATCCCAATCTGCATTGAGTGGCACTGCAACCGAAGTATCCCCTGCTGCTAAACGTTGTCCGACCGCAATGATCTTGGCTTGACGTGCTTGACGTGCCTCAGGGGTTGGATTACGACCCGCAATCAGGAATTCTTCCACTTCAGGCGGTACAGCACCCATTTGCGGTGTTGGTGGATCATGCGATAAACCACCGGTACCCAAGATCAGTACACGTTCATTTTCAAGATTTAAAGACTTGATAAACTGCCCCACGGCACGACCCAAAGCAATAGTACGTTTTGTGGTTGGCATAGGCGCGGCTGCCCCATTAATAAAGATTGGAATGGTCGGATAACGATCGAGCTGACCACCACATAAGAAATGCAAAGGTTGCGTTACCCCATGATCGGCTTGCATGCGATATGAATAAGAGACATCCACCCCTTCATCCAAAACACGACGCACCAGATTAATTGCGGTTTCTTCCGGCACATTAATTTTATTGTCGATTGCGCCATAATCCCAATCACCCGCGGCTGTAGCACGAATGCCCACGCAGAAACTTGGCATCAGGTCATAGAAGAAACCATTAAAATGATCTGGACCAAAAGTAATGATTAAGGTTGGATCAAAAGCTTTTACTTCTGCTGCCATTTTATCAAACGCAGCACGAACATTTTTTTCTTGTTCTGCATTTTGAGGTGCAGCAAATTCCATAAGTGGACTATGTGACGCACAAATCAGTTTAACGGGCATGAGTCGCTCCTAAACGAAGGCAGCCAAATGGCTGCCAGAGTGTGGTTCTGAATTTTTCAGAATAAGGTTTGCTGAAGATTTAAAACTTAGTCTTCAAAAAAACCTGCACGTGGCTGACGTAAACCACGAATTCCCAGACCACAGTCAGCATTAATTAAAACACCAGTCAGCGTACGGTTATTGGCACGTGAAGCAAGCAGTACATAAGAACCGGTCATATCTTCAGGTTCTGGCAAGAAGCCCAATGGCATACCACGACCAATTTTTTCAGGATCGCGTGCATCCAGCAGGCCCAAGTTTTCTTGACCCAATGATGCAGCACCTTTGATATTGACATTCATACCTGATGGCGCAACGGCATTCACTCGTACTTTAGGCGCAAGCTCATAGGCCAATTCTTTCATAATGCCCACACCAGCATGCTTAGATGCCGTGTATACAGGGCCTCCGCCAGCGGAGTACAGTGCCGAGTTAGACAAAGTAAATATGATAGAACCTTCAGAAGCTATCAATGCATCCAGTGCTGCTTTCGCACCCAAGATGAGAGATTTGGTATTAATGCCCATAATCTCATCGAAGGCTTTTTCCAGCTGCTCACCGGACGTATTGACGATATCTGCGTAATGATCCCAGATTCCGGCATTACCCACGAAACAGTCCAGCTTACCAAAACGCTCTACCGTTGCGTTGACTGCGCGGACGTTGTCTTCATAGCAGGCTACATCACCAGCGATTGCTAAAACTCGATCACCAAAGTGTTCTTTCAATGCATCAACTTTGGACTGTGAACGCTGTAGAACAGCAACTTGCGCGCCCTCTTCTAAAAAACGCTCAACCAATGCCCAGCCGAGTCCTGAACCACCACCAGTAATAAGTGCAACTTCGCCTTGTAGCCAACCCATGATTACTCTCCAGCCATCTCTACAAACAATTGACCATCTTCAACAATCACCGGGAAAGTCTTGATAGGATCGGTTGCTGGCAAGCATAGTGCTTCACCAGTTTTCAAACAAAAACGTGCAGCATGTAACGGACATTCAACCGTACCATCATCTTCAAGATAACCTTCAGACATAGAAGCATTACCATGTGAACAACGGTCATTCATGGCGAAGAATTCTCCGCCATTATTGAACACTGCAAGTGCTTCAATACCGTTTACACCGCAATCTACTTTTAGCGCTTCGCCTTCGTCCAATTCATCAACTTGACAAACAAAAATCTTATTCATTAGAAGAATACACTCAGGTTGTGTGAGTTATAGGTCACTTGATCTAACGTAATTTTACGGTTGAAAATCTGGAAGCCGAGGCCGCCTTCAACTTTACGGATCTTGTCGTGACGCTTACCACAGTAAATCGTTACGTCTTTCTCTTTTTGTGTACGGTACAACAGGTAGGTCACGTACACATCGTATTCGCCTTCAACTTCAGTCGGCTCCACGATCACGTTGCTCACCATGTGAGTGGTACGTGATGGAGGCTCTTCAGCCCAGGCCATACCGGTTTCAAGACGGGCAACACGACGTTCTAAAAGATCTTTGGTGTCGTTAAATACCCAAGTGGTCGGTGGTTCAACTGAACGGCGACGGTCACGGGTTTGTGCGTTTGGCGTGGTACGTAGCGTATAAGAAATATCTTCTGCCAGCATATCCAGCCAATCACGGAATTTCCAGTCGTCTAGCGCTTTGCCTTCGCGATACAGGAACTGACTAATTTGGTGATGAAGTTCTAAACTGATTTGACTCATTTCATAAGCTCCTTCTCATATTCGTCAGCTGCTTTCTCTACCTCTTCCCATGTTTCATGGATCAGCAAATCTGCCCAACGGCGGTATAGACCACGCGCTGCGGTTTCAGAGAAAATGTAGTTGGTAATTCCTGGAATACCGTCTTCACGTTTTTTCTCGTTACCTAAGCCCATTTCCATAATGAGTTTGTTGTTACGCGCTTTATAACCACGTAATACTTTTTGAATCTCAATCCAGTTCTCAGAGTCATCTTGCTCCAGGAAACCGGCAGGACCAAAGGCACGAGTTGCAGAACGTTCAAACGCTTCTTTCACTTCTTGAGACGCTTCAGCATCGGCAATACAGAATGCCCACACTTCAGTTTTGTTTGGACCACGTGGGTGCCATACGCGAAGTGTCGCTGTACCGTTCAACCAAGACATGGTCGGGAACATGTTGTTGTGCCCAGCAAGACGTAAAGCACGCGTTTCGCCTAGACGTTCTTTTACTTCGTCATAGGTTTCACGGAAGTAATTGGCAACTTCCCCATCTACCCATACGTTTGCATCTGGCTTTTCAGTAAAGAAGAAACCTGAACCATGGCCACGTGAACCGTACTGAATCGCGTCTTTCGCTGTTTCCCATACTGGACGGGCAGTTTGCGCAGCACCGAGTTTCTTGGATGATTCGTCATCTGGTTTCGCACCAAGAACTTGGATCGCAGAAGCGTGAGAGAACAAGGCGTGATATTGGTCAGATGCAAACTGTTCAGCTGCAAATTTCCAGTTACACTCGATTTCCCATTTGTGTACGCCACCAATGATTTCAGTACCACCCGGACGACGGTCAACCACACCATCTAAATACCAAGCGATATCACCCATGTATTCGATCAAGTCAGGTGTTGTTTCATCCCAGCAACCGAAGATCAAGCCTTTATAAGACTCAACACGATTCACTTCAACCAAACCCCATTTTTCTTTACATGCCCCTTGCGGGAATGCACGTTCTTCTAATGGAATATCTTTTAACGAACCATCAATACCATAAGACCAGCCGTGGTACGGGCAAGTAAATGCACGC
>JBLZXS010000204.1:0-9413 GCA_050285325.1 Acinetobacter sp. | reverse complement strand
GTCTGAAAGGACAGTTTGGTCAAGCCAATTATTCAGCCGCAAAAGCGGGCGTGATCGGTTTTACCAAGGCTTTGGCCCAGGAAGGTGCACGTTCCAATGTTTGCGTGAATGTTGTGGCACCGGGCTATACTGCGACACCGATGGTTACTGGCATGCGGCAAGAGGTCGTAAAAAGTATTGAAGACCAGATTCCTTTGAACCGTCTTGCCCAGCCTGAAGAAATTGCAGCGGCAGTCATGTATCTGGTCGGTGAGTATGGCACCTATATTACTGGTGAAACCTTATCGATCAATGGCGGTTTATACATGCAATAATTACTGTTTTCACAGAGTCAGTTTTTTCATTTATTTTTTAAACAATAACTAAATTTTAAGTACTATAAATCAATGGAGTAATACAACATGCTATACGGTGATATGTTTTCAAACATGAATGCTCAGTACAAAAACATGTTTGAACCTTATACAAAATTTAATAGCCTGGTGGCGAAAAACTTTGCGGATCTGACCAATTTACAACTCAATGCTGCACGTCATTATGGCGATATTACATTGTCGCAAGTATTTGCCAACAGTGAAGTCAAAGACATGCAAACGATGATTAATTGTGGCATGAAGCAAGTAGAAACCATGACCAAACTCAGCCAGCAAATGATTGACGATGGCCAAAAACTGGCAAGCTTGGCAACTGAATTTAAAGCCGAGTTTGACAAGTTGGTTAGCGAATCGATGCCGAATAATAAATAACGGTTAGCAGGCCTAATGAAGATTGAAGACTAGTGAGCGGGGAAGTGGAGATCACTTCCCCGTTTTCTATCCCATTCCTGACCGAAAGTGAGGAATGATCCAGTATGCGGAGTGGTGCAATGCAGCAGAATCTTTTTCAGTTTAATCAGAACGTCCAGCGTTTTTTCGATGTACATGAAGAAATCTGGAAGAAAGTACAAGAATTTCACTATGGCGATAATCCACTCAATGATGCATTGAGCAAAGTCAACAATGAAGATATGAACCTGTTCTTTCAGGCATTAACCAAAAATCCGGCACGCTTGATCGAGATGCAGAGCAAATGGTGGATCGGTCAGATGCAGATTTACCAAAATATCATGCTGCGTAGTGTGAACAAGGATATCCAACCGCTAGTGAAACCTGAGCAGGGCGATCGCCGGTTCAAAGATTCACTTTGGCAAGAACCCAATTATGATCTCTTGACCCAGTCCTATCTGCATTTCAGTCAATTGGTGCAAGAAATGCTGGATGAGGTCGAAGGTATCCCGGATAAAGTCCGTCACCGTATCCACTTTTTCACCCGCCAAATGGTGAATGCCTTTTCTCCCGGCAATTTTTTGTGGACCAATCCGGAAGTGATTCATCAGACGGTACAGGAACACGGGCAAAATCTGGTGCGTGGCATGGAAATTTTCCATGACGATATCATGAACAGCAGTAAATATCTGTCCATACGCATGGTCAATAATGACTCGTTCTGTTTGGGGAAAGATCTGGCCTATACGCCGGGTGCGGTGGTCTTTGAAAATTCGGTTTTTCAATTGTTACAGTATGAAGCGACCACTGAAACTGTATATCAGACGCCTATTTTGGTCATCCCGCCTTTTATTAATAAATACTATATTCTGGATTTGCGTGAGCAGAATTCTTTTGTGAACTGGTTACGTCAGCAAGGGCACACTGTATTTTTAATGTCCTGGCGTAATCCGGGGGCTGAACAAAAGGACATGCGCTTTGATGATCTGATTACGTCCGGTGCGGTTGAGGCGATGCGTGTCATTGAGGAAATGACCGGAGAAAAAGAGGTCAATGCAATTGGCTATTGTATGGGTGGAGCGGTGCTTGCTGCGACGCAGGCGTACTATGTGGCGAAACGCCTGAAAAATCACGTCAAGAGTGCAACCTATCTGGCAACACTGTTGGACTTTGACAACCCAGGCAGTTTGGGTGCCTTTATTAATGAGCCGGTCATTCAAGCTATTGAAACTTTGAATCAACAGGTGGGCTATTTTGATGGCCGTATGTTGGCGGTGACATTTAGTCTGTTACGTGAAAATACCCTGTACTGGAACTATTACATTGAAAATTACCTGAAGGGCAATCATCCATCCGACTTTGATATTTTGTACTGGAATAGTGATGGCACCAACATTGCCGCACATGTGCACAATTTTCTGGTGCGAAATCTGTATTTGAATAATGAACTGATTCAGCCGAATAAGATCAAGGTCAATGGTGTAGGTTTAAACTTGTCGAAAGTAAAAACACCGAACTTTTTTATCTCGACCCAGGAAGATCATATTGCACTGTGGGATGCGTGCTTTAAAGGTTCTACCTATCTGGGTGGGGAAAGCACACTGGTACTCGGTGAATCTGGACATGTGGCAGGAATCGTCAATCCGCCAAACCGCAACAAATATGGCTATTATACCAATAATATACCCTATGAAACCCCGAAACAGTGGCTGGCCGATGCCCAGTTCCATCCAGAATCCTGGTGGTTACGCTGGCAGGAATGGATCGCACCTTATACCGGAGATCAGGTTCCAGCGCGTACATTAGGTAGTGCAACTTATCCTGTCAAGGAAGCAGCCCCAGGCAGTTATGTACAGGTCAGTCTATTTTAGCATTTAGGCATTCTCACTGCAGGCCAATAGTATTGGGGCAGGAGTATCAAACAAGATGCAAGGTAAAAAATAGGAAATAAAATGAAAGAAGTTGTGATTGTTGCTGCAAAACGTACTGCGATTGGAAGTTTTTTGGGTGGCCTGGCCAGCGTCAGTGCACCGCAGTTAGGAAAGGTGGTAATTCGTGCGGTATTAGACGCTGCCGGAGTAAAGCCAGAACAGATAGATCAGGTCATTATGGGGGATGTGTTGACTGCAGGTGTGGGACAGAATCCGGCACGTCAGGCGGCAATTGCTGCGGGTATTCCGGTTTCAGTACCCGCTTCGACCTTGAATGTGGTGTGTGGTTCGGGACTGCGCGCTGTTCATTTGGCAGCACAGGCCATTGCCACTGGTGAGGCCGATATTGTCGTGGCAGGTGGTCAGGAGTCGATGTCACAAAGTGCCCATATTATCCAGATGCGTAACGGGCAGAAGATGGGCAATGCGCAATTGGTGGACAGCATGATCTATGATGGTCTGACCGATGTGTATAACCAGTATCACATGGGAATTACCGCTGAGAATATTGCGGAAAAACTGTCGATTAGCCGTGAAGATCAGGATGCTTTGGCACTATCATCTCAGCAGCGTGCAGTCAAAGCACAGGTGGAAGGAAAATTTGAAGCGGAAATTGTGCCGGTTCAAGTGCCTCAACGTAAAGGTGATCCGCTAGTTTTTGACCGTGATGAATATATCAAGGCCGAGGTTAATGAACAGAGTCTAGCCAAGCTGGGCCCAGCTTTTAAAAAGGATGGAACGGTGACTGCTGGTAATGCCTCGGGGATTAATGATGGCGCAGCAGCCGTATTGGTGATGAGTGCCGATAAAGCAGCGGAGCTCGGTTTACAACCACTAGCAAAAATTAAAGCGTATAGCATGTCTGGTATTGAGCCGGAAGTGATGGGTCTCGGTCCTGTAAATGCTGTGAGAAAGACGCTAGAAAAAGCAAGTTGGTCTTTGCAAGAGGTTGATCTGGTTGAAGCCAATGAAGCCTTTGCCGCACAAGCTTTAGGGGTGGCGAAAGAACTGGGCCTGAATATGGACAAAGTCAATGTCAACGGTGGAGCCATTGCCTTAGGCCATCCGATTGGAGCCTCAGGCTGTCGAATTCTGGTCACGCTGTTACATGAAATGCAACGCGGTGAAAAGAAAAAAGGACTGGCGACCTTATGTATTGGTGGTGGAATGGGCGTTGCATTAGCGGTTGAGCGGCCTTAAACATTATTTCTGATTGCAAAGGGCTGAAATAGGTTTTAACGTTCAGCCAGCACTTTTGACAATCTTTTGGTATGGGCAATTAATCGATCCAACCAGCGTTTTGCAGCAAGAAGCTTTAAACTTCTTGCTGCACTCAGCCGATTAAAGGTGGCATATTGCATCACTTCTTCGCGTAAGGTTCCACGATGCTCATCGGTCCACTGTTTAAGATTGGCCACTTCCTGTTTGAAATTTTCAATCCTTCCAGAATCTTCTAAAAAATCCAGACTGGTTGTATAGTGATCAAGAATATTTAAAAAATCTAAAGCTACTTGGTAAATATGCGGTTGGGTCTGAATAGCCAATGCATAAGGAACACCTTCCAGATTAATTCGCAGAACATGAATATAAACCATAATGCGTAATAAAAAGGTCAAGCGCTATTTATCTTGTGGATATCTGGCACCACAATTTTTTCTAAATACGCCTCTAGATACTCAATTATTTCATCTTGTACTAGCTCAAAAGATGCCAAGCAGGCGTGCACAAAAAACAGCAATTCAACAACGAAATATGAATCCTGTGCTTGACTTGGAAATATCCATATAGGACATTTTAATTGGTGAATAACAACTTATATATTTTCTCTATTTTTCAAAGGAATAATGGAATATTTAAAGCCTCTTTTCTCCAATCGGGGCTTTTTTAAATTTTCTCCTGTTACACGCTTACTATTTGAGCAATGTTCCACGGTTTTATGTAGCCTAAGTTAACCGTAATGTTCGCGGATTTCGAGTAAGAAGTTCTATTTAATAAAAAAGACACCATGAAAGGTGTCTTTGAATGTGGACTGCTCCCAGTATCCTAGACATGAAGCAGCCTCATTTTGAAGTTGCCTCAAAGGCTTCTGGACTCATCCCATCGAGATGCGAATGACGCCTGATTCGATTGTAAAACATCTCGATATAATCAAATACATCCGCACGGGCCATTTCTCGTGTTTTATAGATTCGCTTTTTAATTCTTTCCTTCTTTAAGCTGCTAAAAAAGGATTCAGCAACAGCATTATCCCATGAGCAGTATACTGCGCAAGGCCTCGACAGCTCATACTGGGAACCACGTTATGCTTCTGACAGAATTTCTGCCAGTCTCCGCTGCTGTATGGTGAGCCTGAGCAGCACTGCTGCGCAAGTGAGTGTATGATCACAGGTTCATTGGGTCTGCGTCGCCATACTGCCATAAGAATTGTATCTAAAACGATATCCTTGGCAAGCGTCGGTTTCATTGACCAACCAATGACTTTCCTTGAGTATAAATCGAGAACCACAGCCAGATATAACCAGCCTTGCCAGGTGCGGATGTAGGTAATATCAGTCACCTGAGAAACACTGTTCCGTAAGGTATCAGGTGTGTTTACAACAAACTCTCGATTTAAATGGTGAGGTGGCACAATCTGAGGACGACCACGACCATAGCTTTTATGCTTTTTATATCCTCGAACAGCGGCAATGCCATTGTTCTTCATGATCTTCAGCACACGATTAGGCCCGCAGCTTTCGCCCAACTCTTTTAGATCCAGCATGATGCGACGATACCCATAGATACCATAACTAGCCTCATAAGAAGAACGGATCAGCTGTAATAACCGTTTGTCTTCAATGGTTCGCCTGATTCGGGTTTATGCAACCAGGCGTAATAGCCAGCACGAGCAATCTTAAGAACCCGACACATCGTTTTAATCTTAAATCGATGGCTGTATTCCAGGATAAACTGATACTTTACTCGGGCAGGCTTGCAAAGCGGCGTGAAAGCAGTGTTTTCACTTTAAGATATCCCGTTCCTCTTCAGTTTGTTTGAGCTGACTTTTAAGGCGCAGGATTTCTTTCTTTGCTTCGAGCAGTTCATGTTCATCAGAGTTGCTATGTAAAGGCTGTACTGCTTTTAGCCATTTATAAATGCTGTGCTGTGCTGTGATACACCTAAACGTTCTGCGACATCAGTGACAGAATATCCACGTTCAGCAATCAATTTAACCGCTTCATCTTTAAATTCTGGGGTATATCGCTGTCCACTCATAAGGTTCTCTCCTATGCAAAAAGAATAGACTAAATTTGTCTAGGAGAGTGGTGGCAGTCCAATCTAACTAAAAGGTGTCTACAAAATCGGTGGCTATTCATCCATTTTAAATGTTTTAGTCATAGAAAATGGCAAAATCTTCGACAGTAACACGTGGTGTATGTAATTGATTAACCACTTGAGTTTGGTCTGCATAACCCAGTGCAATAGCGCAAACCAATTCTTCATTTTCAGGAATTCCAAGCACATTGGCAACAGTTTGATGAAATGGGTTCCATGCTGCTTGTGGACAGCTATCAATTCCACGTGCCTTGGCCGCTATCATGACATTTTGGATCATCATCGCAATATCCATTTTTGAGCCAGTTTCTAAGGTTGTACTTAAGGTAAAAAATATTCCTACGGGTGCATCAAATAACTGATAATTACGTAAATGCTGCTGCTGCATTTTCTGCTGTTCACCTTTTTTAATATTCAGCAAACCGTAGAGCCCCCACCCATTTTCACGGCGACGTTCAATAAATGGCGATGTCCATTGTTCCGGATAATATTTAAAAGTTTCTTGATGAAGAAGCGCGATTTCCGGCTTCTCAAAAATCTGAATTTGCGCTGTACAGACCTGCTCAATCAGTTCATCACGTTTTTTCCCCATCACCACATAAACTTTCCAAGGTTGAATATTGTTGCCTGACGGTGCACGGCAGGCGACGTTTAAAATATCTTTGATAGTCTGTGTATCAAGTGGGGTATTTTTAAAAGCACGTACAGAATGCCTTGAGGTAATGGCTTGATCAACCGGATTTTTTTGTTCTTGATGCATTTGAATTCCTTTTTAGGGTTGAGATTGAGTATGTTTAGGTCTACAGATCATTCTGGAAAAAAAGTATTGGATTTGATCAATGACAGATTCCATTCTCGCTTCCAACCATCGGCATTATTTTTGAATAAAGTGTGCAGGACGTTTCTCTAGAAAAGCCTGAATGCCTTCTGCTGCATCGACGGTCTGGCTGACATTGACAAATAATTCTGCTTCTAAAGCCAAACCTGCCTGAATATCCAGTTCAGATGCTGCCTGAACAGCTTTCATGGCATGTTGAATCGCAGCGGGAAATTGCAACCCGAATTCATCCAAATATTGACGACCGGTTTGAATCGGGTCACTCAAGTCTAGAATGCGGTTAATCAGTCCAATATGAAGGGCTTCTTCTGCCGTAATAATTTTTCCACTGATAATTAACTCCAGTGCTTTGGTCTGCCCGACTAGGCGAGGCAAGCGCTGTGTACCGCCATATCCGGGAATCAGTCCAAGCTTAATTTCAGGTAATCCCAAGCGCGCACTTGGGCTGCAAATTCGAAAGGTACATGCCATGGCCAATTCTAACCCCCCGCCTAAAACCGCACCTTTGATACAGGCAAGCGTAGGAAATTTTAATTGATTGATTTGCTCAAATAAGTTTTGGCCGATTTGTATGGTATTTAAATGCGCGGCAGGGGTCTTATTTTGCAGTTCGGTAATATCGGCACCTGCGCAAAATGCTTTATGACCATCACCTGTAAAAATTGCAGCACGTAAGTTAAGAGGGGCAATTTCTGCGATAAATTCTTGCAGTTTGGCAATCATGTCCGCATTCAGCGCATTTCTTGCTTCCGGACGCTTTAATGTAATGATCGCGATATTGTCTTGATATTTTAATTCTGCACTCATGCGCCACTTCCTTGCTTTAATGTATTTTAAAGAATAAATTTTATTTAATTTATGTCAATACATATATTTATTTTAAAAATAAAAATACTTAAACATATGGTTTTAAATTATTTAAATAAATATATATGTAAATATATTGACATAAAATAATCATTAAATTAATCTGTTGATGGCTCGTGAAAAGCAAAAAAGAGTGTTAAAGATTTTGAATTTAGCTCATCGAACAAAGGGCCAGATCGCGATTTAGAAGAATGAAAAGCGAACTTAAAATGTGTTGAATCAGAAGAATTAAAACGGACAAGGAGTGGAGTTATGCAGCATATTGATATGCAAAAAATGGCAAGTGAAGCAAAGTTTAACCGTTTCCATGCCAAGGTACTGATCTGGTGTCTAGTGATTATCATTTTAGATGGTTATGACATTGCGGTTTCTGGCGCAGCCTTACCTTCAATTATGGAACAAATGGGAGTAAGTGCTTCAACTGCTGGATTTATGATGAGTTCTGCATTATTTGGAATGATGTTCGGTGCAATGTTTTTTGGTGGTTTGGCGGATAAAATTGGTCGTCGCTTAACTATTGTAATCTGTGTTTTTTTATTTAGTGTTTTTACTGCAGTCGCGGGTTTAGCTGAAGATCCTGTGACTTTTAGTATTATCCGTTTTATTGCAGGTTTAGGGATTGGCGGGGTAATGCCAAATGTCGTTGCACAAATGACGGAGTATTCCCCTAAAAAAATACGCACCGTAATGACTTCATTAATGTTTTCAGGTTATGCGGTCGGGGGTATTTTAGCAGCAGTTTTAGGTAAGCAGTTTATTGTAGAGTTTGGTTGGCAAATTGTCTTTTATGCTGCGGCAATTCCAGTCGTTTTAATTCCCTTTATCTGGAAGTCAATGCCAGAGTCACTCAGCTATTTAACTAAAAAGAATAAAGAAAGCGAATTGAGAAGTCTGGTAACACAGATCGCGCCTGAATTTCAAATCGAGAGTGACGCAAAATTTGTGAATGAGGCCAATATAAACAGTGCTAAGCCCTCTATTGGACTGTTATTTAGTGATGGTCGTGCCTTTAGTACGCTGATGTTCTGGGTCGCATTTTTCACCTGTTTATTCATGGTCTATGCCTTAAGTACCTGGTTAACCAAATTGATGGCAATGTCTGGTTACTCCCTTGGCTCAGCCCTTACTTTTGTGATCGCTTTGAATGTGGGCGCAATTGTTGGAGCGATAGGTGGAGGGTGGCTGGCAGACCGTTTTCACATTAAGTGGGTTCTGGTCATTATGTATAGCTTAGGAAGCGTATTTCTGTATTTAATGACCTTGCCAATGTCGATCAATATGCTGTATTTCACCATTGCTATTGTAGGGGCATGTACCACGGGTGCACAAATTGTTGCCTATTCTTATTGTGGGCAATTTTATCCAAGCATTATTCGTTCAACAGGAATTGGCATGGCCTCTGGTGTGGGACGTTTGGGCGCAATCGGAGCACCATTATTAATTGGTTTGATTGTGTCGCTAAATTTACCTATTCAACAAAATTTTATGGTAATTGCTTTGGCAGGTTTAATTGGCGCTGTGGCTTTATCTCTGATTAATCATAGACGTGCAGATATGTCGCACGTAAAGAGTGAAACCAATTTTAATTTAAAAGCTGAGGAAGCATAAAATGAAAGCAGTGGTTGCTGTAAAACGTGTGGTGGATGCCAACGTTAAAGTTCGTGTTAAACCGGACAACAGTGGTGTTGACTTAACCAA
>JBLZXS010000203.1:0-3096 GCA_050285325.1 Acinetobacter sp. | reverse complement strand
ATTAAACGCACAAAGCCAAGTAAGGCAGGTTTTTCTAGTGCATGCCGATACAATAAATGAATATCATCCTGATGTTCCATTAATTCATATAGCGTAAAGCGCTCTTCAAATGACAGCGCCATAATGCGGTACATGGCTGCAGGTAAAAACTGCGGTGCACTAAAACAGAATTCATCCAGACATTCCATCAAGGGCTGGATTGGTAAAAACGCCTCACCACACACCACTTGAATAGAACACATCTTTTGCAATAGTTGAACAATAGCTTCAGGTAATCCGGTTTTCTTCCGCACATAATCTGTCAGAACACTCGAGTGGTAAAATCCCGCCTTTATCATTAACTGGTCAATAATTTCAGCTTCAAGCAAAGACAAATGGGTTAAAAAGGCCTTGACCCGCTCTGCCCCATTTACCCATAAATAAACCTGATCGAGCAACAATTGACGAAATTGCTGGGCTTTTTGCCGTAAAAATAATGAATGCTGCGGCTTTAAATCATTGGTTAAAAAATACAGATCATGCAGTATAAATTCTTCAAATAATTCTGCTTTTTTTCCTAGATAAGAGAAATCACACTGTAAAATAGAATCTAAATGCGACTGTGGTGGATAAAATTTCAGTTGAAATAAACCATTGGCCAGTTGCACGACATGTTGTTCTTGATCGATGCGAAACATATTTTGCGCATTCAGATCACCTATCATATTCAGCTGATCTTGCAAAATAGCATTGAGATTTTTAGAAATTCTGAGTAGCTGCTTCGCAATCAATGCATACTGCGGTATTAAACGATCCTGTTCCATACTCGCCTCAAATTAAAGATCCATCCCAAGATGAATTTAATAATATAGTGAAGATACTGTATGACGACTTGAATATTTAATCAAATTTTATATATAAACCCTTGAAGTTTAATGATTTAATTATCAATAATGATGATTCTGAAAATACAATTTCAACTGGGTCGATTCAAGCTTTATCAACTTCACGTTGCTGTTTTAACTGTTCCAATGCTGCATAAATTTGTTGCTGAATCTGATCACGAAATTCTTTTAATTGTTCAGCATTTTCAATATGCATTAAATTTTGTCGCGGCATAAATTGAAAATAGAAAGGTAATCGTTTAGGAAAAAGATGTTTAGGTAGTGATGGAATCACATCGCCCTGACGTAACAATTTACCCAGTTGTGGGACTTTAAGTAATTTTTGAAACCACTGCGTTTCAATAACCTGATTTGCATCAAAACCAAGTTCAAAGACTTCATCGCCACCTAAGGCTGCAAAAGGGATAATGTCGTAGTTAAATTCTTGTGCAAGTTTTAAAAAACCGTAACGCTCCTTCCAAATCAACTGATAAGCCTCGCCTTTTCTTTTTAGGACTTCTCGCCCGCCACCGGGAAAGACCAATATCGAATAGCCTTGTTGCATCAATATCCGTACGTATTCTTTTACACCATCTACTGCACCAAACTTTTTAAACAGGGTTCGCCAAATGGGCAAATAAAAATGGCTATGATCAGCAATACTGACCACAGCGACTTTATGTTGATTATATAAGTAGTCGATAACCATCGGAGTATCGAATACTCCATACATTGTATGATTGCCAACAAACATTGCAGGTTTTGATGCATCAATATATTCCGCACCTAAAAAGGTCGGTGTGAAATACAGTTTGGATAACGTACTTAGTCGTTTAATCCATTTTGCATCATGCTCAACCTGCAATATATGGTTCCTTACGCAACAACGTGTTTTTGTACAAGAATCGAACCGACAGAATACCCTGCACCGAATGAACAAAGTACGCCGTATTCACCATCATTCACTTCATGTGCCGTACGGTGTAAAGCAATAATCACACCTGCAGAAGACGTATTGGCAAACTCATCTAAAATAATAGGCACAAGCGCACGGTCAGCGTCTTTACCAACCACATATTTTAGAATGAGGTCATTCATACTGGCATTGGCTTGGTGTAACCAGAAACGCTTCACATTGGTCGGTGCAATCTCGTTTTTCTCAAGTTGCTTGGTAATGATTTTAGCAACCAAGGGACACACTTCTTTAAACACCTTACGACCGTCTTGCTGGAACAGTTTGTCATCTACAACAGCATCTTCACTACGGTTCAAGTACCCGAAGTTGTTGCGAATGTTGTTTGAAAATTGGGTGAATAAATGCGTATCTAAAATTTCAAAACCGGTTTTAGTGGCGGTGTCTTCAATAATTGAAGCAGTAGCCACATCACCAAAAATAAAGTGACAATCACGTGAACGGAAATCGGTATGACCCGAAGTAATTTCGACATTCACCAGCAATACACGGCGTGCACCGCATTTGATCGCATCAGCCGCTTGTTTTAAGCCAAATGTTGCAGCAGAACATGCCACATTCATGTCATAAGCATAGCCTTCAATACCTAAAGCGGTTTGAATTTCAATCGCGACTGCCGGGTAAGCACGCTGGATGTTTGAACAAGACAGAATCACCACATCAATATCGGCTGCAGTCACACCGGCATTTTCCATCGCCTGTTTGGCTGCTGTAACACCCCATTCTGCCTGAATAGAAAGTTCATCATTGCTACGTTCACGTAAACGTGGATAAAGACGTTTAGGATCGAGCACACCTGATTTTTCAGCAACGTAACGACTTTTAACACCGGATGCTTTTTCAATGAATTCGGCATTTGAACCGCGGCGCTCTTCCACTTCACCAGCAGCGATTTTATCAGCATTGTCGTGGTTAAACTGTTCCACATAAGCATTTAAACTTGCCACTAATTCTTCATTGCTAATGGCTTCTTCTGGATGATAAAGACCAGTACCGGTAATACGAATGCCCATGTAAAACTCCTGCTAATATCGCGCTATGTTAACTGATGCCCAATTGATTCCATACTTTTTGCAATCTTGTTGGAGAAACCGGCATCTTCGTTTTCATTGGCTGTGAGAACAAAGAAATGCGGAATTCCTCAATCATGAAGTACAGTTCTTTCAGGCGAGCGTCATTTTTAAACTTAAATAATTTTTCCATCCATGGGTCAACTTGATCAATGGCAGAATTATCCCTTTGTAGGTTATTTGGCAAGCG
>JBLZXS010000202.1:0-2624 GCA_050285325.1 Acinetobacter sp. | reverse complement strand
AGCGCAGTTTGGTTAATATGAAACTGGATAAACAGAAAAATCAAATCAATCTATTTGATAACAATAAATTTAGGACAAATTTGCATGTCTGATTCGAATAAAGTCGTGGTCTATGCTGCCTTATTGGGCAATTTGGCGATCGCTTTGGTCAAGTTTGTCGCAGCCTATATTACCAATAGTTCGGCCATGCTCAGTGAAGCCATTCACTCGGTTGTAGATACCCTGAATGAAATTTTATTGCTGTATGGCATGAAAAAATCGCAACAGCCAGCCAATGTCAGGCATCCGTTCGGTTATGGACGTGAACTGTATTTCTGGGCCTTTATTGTTGCCTTGATGGTGTTTGCTCTAGGCGCAGTCGTGTCAATCTATCAGGGGATTCAACATGTGCGTCACCCTGAAGAAATGCTCAATCCTAGCCTGAATTATATTGTTCTAACGATTGCGATTGTATGTGAAGGAATATCCTGGTTTGTGGCTTTAAAAGCTTTTCGTAAGATTAAAGGCAAGCAAGGTTACTTCGAGGCTTTTCGCCGTAGCAAAGATCCGACCACCTTTACCGTTCTGTTTGAAGATACTGCGGCCTTATGCGGTCTGTTTATTGCCTTGATCGGGATTTATCTGGCCCATGCCTTAAATATTCCGGAGTTAGATGGTGTGGCTTCAATCTTGATTGGTGTTGTATTGGCTGTATCTGCTATTTTACTGGCGCGGGAAACCAAAGGGCTATTGTTGGGGGAATCCGCAGATCCGCAATTGCGCAATAATATCTTGCTGATTGCGCAAGAAGATATAGCGGTGCTCTCTGCCAATGGCGTGCTGACTGAACAGATGGGGGCACATCAAGTGCTGGCATCTTTAAGTCTGGAGTTTGAAGACAACTTAAGTTCGGATGACATTGAAGATTGCGTCAACAGAATTGAAGCGAAAATTAAACAGATTCATCCTGAAATTGTGGCATTGTTTATTAAACCGCAGACTAAAAAGGTGTGGTTGGAACGTATGAAAGGACGTTTGGAATAAAAACGTGCTATATATGGCGTAATATTCAAAATATCGGATTTTGAATGTTTAAGTCACACTAAGAAATTGAATGTACATGAAGCAAATGCCTGAGCAATTACACTTTCGACTCCCGACTAAAGAATGTTGGTCACATACCTGGCGTCAGCCTTCATTTCAATTTATGCATTCGAATCATCATGATGGTGAACGATTTTTCAATGCGTTACCCCGTCCGGAAGGGCGTGGCCGGGCAGACTTGTTTAAATGGCTGTTAACCCGTAAGTCATCGACCTGGAATGTGGATATTGATAAAGAATATGCCGAATTCCATGCTACTAAACGGGCGCTTCCGCAAGATCGTCCAGAGGCAAGCATTGACGATTGGCAAGTTTGGTTTGTGGGGCATGCCACCGTACTGTTACAGATCGGACCGTATAACCTGCTTACCGATCCGGTGTGGTGTGAATATGCCAGTCCGAAGCAGGGCAAAGGTCCGAAACGGGTGATTCCTGCGGGAATCGCTCTGGAAGAATTACCGACCATCCATGCGGTGCTGCTCAGTCATAATCATTATGACCATATGGATTTAGCCAGCTTGCACTGGTTGCATGATAAATTTGCCATGCCGATTTATACCGGACTGGGTAATTCCTGGTATTTACCGAAAAATTTCCATGTGCTGGAAATGGAATGGTGGCAATCCTCGTTATTGCAGGATTTAAAAATTATTTATACCCCGGCACAACATTTTTCAGGTCGAGGCTTACGCGATCACAACCGGGCACTTTGGGGTGGTTTTTCAGTGCTTGCTGGAAAAGACCATTGCTTCTTTGCTGGCGATACTGGCTACTCTCCGCATTTCAAAGAGATTCAAAGCCGCCTGGGCGCTCCACGTATTTCACTGTTACCGATTGGGGCGTATGAACCACGTGAGCTGATGAGTTATATGCACATGAACCCGCAGGAGGCTTTTCAGGCGCATCAGGATTTACATTCAAAATGTTCGCTGGCCATTCATTATCGAACTTTCCAGTTAACGGATGAAAGTCGGGAACAGCCTGAACTGGATTTAAAGGTCGCAATGAAAAATAGCTCGAAACTGATGAATCCTTTTGTCTGTATTCGTGAAGGACGACGTTTGGTGGTCTGATGTTTTTAAGATTAACGTTTGCCGAGCTTTAAAAGCTGAATGGCAGTCATTGAAATGGCGATCATGGCAATATTCATCACTACTGGATTAAACGCCTTGGTGAGTTGTAGGGGATCTGTGAGCATAATGAGCAGTAATAATCCACTCAGGTCTAAAATATTAAGCTGATGGAGGAAGACTGCTCTTTGCCAAATAAGAAAAGTACAGCCAAACATAAGTTCAACTATGCCCTACAGGGCAACACAGATTTTTGCTAGAGGTAGTTCTAAGCCCATACTCTGCCAAATTGCAGTTTCCGCAGCCGACTGAAAGAGTATTTTGGGTATCAGTCCCTGATAAATCCAAAGTACAGCAAGCGTAATCTGAATGAGTTGCAGTGGTCTTTCTAATTGAAGCTTATAATTCACGAATGGCATGTTCCAAAAAATGACTTTTATTTTCAGCGGATGGAAGCAAGCAGTTATTGGTG
>JBLZXS010000201.1:0-5031 GCA_050285325.1 Acinetobacter sp. | reverse complement strand
AACTACAGACAGCATTTTTGTGGTTTCGACTATTAAAGTCAAGTTTAAAAATTAGCTTTTTCTTGATTATTTACAGATCGCCTATTTTTTAGGCTTTTGGGGTGATTTTATAAGTTATTTGCTTATTGATGATTTCATGAGAAAAACCAATCACTTCATTAACTTTAGCCGCTTAATAATAATAAAATATTATAAATTAAATAAATAACTCTAATGTATCGTCACATTCTAAATGGACCTTCCCTCAATAAAATTTAAAAAACCTTCTTCCCTTGCCCCCATATGTTGCCTTTATTTTCAGCTATGTATTACGAAAACCCCGATCATAAATCAATCAACACCAAATCACTTACATGTTAAAAGCCAAGCCTGGGTTGGAGTGATTTTTGTGTGGAATTAAATGATTACCGCCATTGGTCAACTTATCTTATTTTTCTGCAAAAAAATGGAATTCATATAAAATACTAAACTTATAATGTGGGTATATTTCATACTTTAAAACTGACTGATTATTATAGGAACTTGTTCATTATGTCATCATCTTTAATTAAACTTGGATTTATGGCTGCATGCGTTACCTTCAGTCTAAGTTCCAACACTGGCTTTGCTAAAGAATATTACAAATGGGTCGATGCCAAAGGTTCTACCCATTACACCACCACGCCCCCGCCAAAATCAGCCAAGAAAAAAGGTAAAGTTGATACCTATGGCGCCAGTCACTCTGCAACGCCTAGCCAATCGACAGCTGAAAATAAGCCAACCATAGAACAGCCGACTCAAAACACCACTATAGTCTCAGGTGAAAAAGTTATTGTTTTACCAACACCCCCTGTATCACCAAAGTCTCAAGCACAACCTGATCCGGATAATTCGGCACCTGCTGCACAATAATCAATTTGACTATATACACCCAACTGCTGATATTTATCCAAAAACGTCGATATTTTTCTTATTTATCCATCGCCGCAAAATTCACTTTTAGGTGCATTTTGCGCTATGCTGTGCAACAAACTTTTAACCGTTGTTCTTAATTACGTTTAT
The DNA here is from genome assembly GCA_050285325.1 of Acinetobacter sp. Classification (GTDB taxonomy): domain Bacteria; phylum Pseudomonadota; class Gammaproteobacteria; order Pseudomonadales; family Moraxellaceae; genus Acinetobacter. The sequence goes on along the minus strand of JBLZXS010000201.1, from coordinate 3,990 downwards.
GACTACTCACATTGACCCTGAATATCAAGCCAGTGCGATTGAACCTTCTGTCCAACAAGACTGGGAAACTCGCAAAGCCTTTAAAGTTGCCGACACTGTAGAAGGTCCACATCGTTATATCCTCTCGATGTTCCCCTACCCAAGCGGCAAGCTGCATATGGGTCATGTGCGTAACTACACCATTGGTGACGTGATCAGCCGTTTCCACCGTTTAAAAGGTGAAACTGTACTGCAACCGATGGGTTGGGATGCGTTCGGTCTTCCTGCAGAAAATGCAGCCATTGCCCACCAGGTTGCTCCGGCAAAATGGACCTTTGAAAATATCGCCTACATGCGTGATCAATTGAAAAAGCTTGGTCTTTCAGTGGATTGGGATCGTGAATTTGCAACCTGTACTCCTGAATATTATCACTGGGAACAATGGTTATTCGTACAGCTTTATAAGAAAGGTTTGATTTATCGCAAACTTTCAACTGTGAACTGGGATCCGGTCGATCAAACTGTTCTTGCCAATGAACAAGTTGAAAATGGTCGCGGCTGGCGTTCTGGTGCATTGGTGGAAAAACGTGATATTCCAATGTATTACTTCCGCATTACCGACTATGCACAAGAATTACTGGATGATTTAGATTCACTCAAAGATGGCTGGCCTCAACAAGTGTTGACCATGCAACGTAACTGGATCGGTCGTTCACAAGGCATGGAAATCACCTTCCCTTCAGCGAACCCTGAAGTGTATGCTGATGATTTAACTGTTTACACTACACGTGGTGACACCTTGATGGGTGTGACTTATGTTGCGGTTGCTGCTGAACATCCAATGGCGCTGAAAGCTGCTGAAACAAATCCTGAATTGGCGGCATTTATCGAAGAATGCCGTATGGGTTCAGTTGCCGAAGCGGATCTTGCGACTGCCGAGAAAAAAGGCATGGCAACAGGTCTTTCTGTGAAGCATCCGGTGACTGGTGAAGCGGTTCCAGTGTGGATTGCTAACTACGTGTTGATGTCATACGGTTCAGGCGCGGTGATGGCGGTTCCAGCACACGATGAACGTGACTTCGAATTTGCCAATAAATACGGTTTGACCATCAAACAAGTAATTGATGCCAAAGGCGCAGATGATGCTGAATTCTCTGCTACGACATGGCAAGAATGGTACGGTTCAAAAGAAGGTAAATTGGTTAATTCGGGTGAGTTTGACGGCTTAGATTTCCAAGGTGCTTTTGATGCGTTCATTGCAAAATTAGAACCACAAAAACTTGCCAATACCAAAGTTCAGTTCCGTCTACGTGACTGGGGTGTTTCTCGTCAGCGTTATTGGGGTTGCCCAATTCCAATGATCAACTGTGAAACATGTGGTCAGGTGCCTGTACCTGAAGAACAACTTCCAGTGATTTTACCGACTGACGTGGTTCCAGATGGTTCAGGTAACCCACTCAACAAAATGCCTGAATTCTATGAAACCAAATGTCCTTGCTGTGGCGCAGACGCTCGTCGTGAAACAGATACCTTGGATACCTTTGTAGAATCTTCTTGGTACTACGCACGTTATGCTTCTCCAGATTTTACTGGTGGTATGGTTAAACCTGAAGCTGCGCAATCTTGGCTTCCAGTCAACCAATACATCGGTGGTGTTGAACACGCAATTCTGCATTTGTTATACGCACGTTTCTTCCATAAATTAATGCGTGATGAAGGTGTGGTACAAGGCAACGAACCATTCACGAATCTTCTTACTCAAGGTATGGTTTTGGCTGATACCTTCTATCGTGAAGCAGAATCAGGTAAGAAAACCTGGTTCAACCCTGCGGATATCGAGTTAGAAAAAGACGAAAAAGGTCGTGTTCTTTCAGCGAAATATAAAGGCGACGGTCAGGAAGTTGTGGTTGGCGGTCAAGAAAAAATGTCGAAATCGAAAAACAACGGTATCGACCCGCAAGCGATTATTGATCAATACGGTGCAGATACTGCACGTGTGTTCATGATGTTTGCTGCACCGCCTGATCAATCTTTAGAATGGTCTGATGCGGGTGTTGAAGGTGCAAACCGTTTCTTGAAACGTGTATGGCGTTTGGCTACAGGTTTCCTTGAACAAGGCAATAGCGCTGCAACTATTGATAAAGCAAATTTATCCAAAGATGCGCAAGATTTACGTCGTAAAACGCATGAAACCATTCAAAAAGTCGGTGATGACTTAGAGCGTCGTCATGCATTTAATACAGCTATTGCAGCGATGATGGAATTGTTAAATGCCAACAATAAATTTGAAGCGAAAGATGATAATGATGCTGCTGTAGCACGTGAATCCATCACCACCCTTCTGACTTTGTTAGCGCCATTTGCGCCTCATTTAAGTCAAACCTTATTGACTGAATTTGGCATTGAGTTAACCACCACTTTATTCCCTATCGTTGATGAGTCTGCGTTAACCCGCAATACCCAAACGATTGTGGTTCAAGTCAACGGTAAGCTTCGTGGTAAATTGGAAGTGTCTGTCGATGCATCGAAAGATGATATCTTGGCGCAAGCAAAAGCATTACCAGAAGTTCAACAATTCTTGACTGGGCCAACCAAGAAAGAAATTGTGGTACCAAACAAATTAGTGAATTTGGTGGTTTAAATCCTTATAACTCCTTCTCCCAGAGGGAGAAGGAACTTTTCTTAAGGAATAAACAATTCCCGAACAAAGCCCGTTGTCAATCAACGGGCTTTGACTTTACAATCAACCCAGGAATTCATTTACCCGTCTTTGGGACAAACAGAGGAAAAAGCATGCTCTTAGTTCAACGTGTTGCAGCGGTTGTATTGACTTTGGGTCTAAGTGCCAGCTTAGTCGGTTGTGGTTTTCATCTAAAAGGAACGAACCCGACCACCGCTCCTGTTGCATACTCAAAAATGAGTCTAGTCCTTCCAAATAACACAGAAGAATTACACGAAAAACTAGCAATTTATTTGGGTGCGACCGGTATTCAATTGAGCAACAACCCAGATGCCTATGTGCTGCATGTACTGGATTACACACCTCAACGTCATGAACTAAATGGTAAATTGGTTGAGACCTTGCTTCGCTTAACTGTAACTTTCCGTATTGAAGACGCGCAAGGCAATCCTGTAACTGAAACACGTACCCTGACCGCTTCACGCAGCTATCAATATGACGTCGCGACAGTAAACACTGATGACCAAGAACAGAAGTATCTCAATCAAGTCATTATTGATGACATTGCCCAACAAATTGTGCGTCAAATTTCATCGAATCGTTTACCGAAAGTCGTGACCAAACCAGTAGCTTCAACTACTCAACCTTAAAGATAGACATTAAGTTATGAAACTTGACTATCCTCAAGCCCTAAAACGTGTTGATGAAGCTCGCGGTGCATGGATTATGTATGGTCAAGAGCCATTACTTGAGCAAAATTTACTGGACGCTTTTCGTCAGAGCTGGCACAAGCAGGAAATTGAACGTCAGCGTTATGACATTGGGAATGTCGGTGACTGGAAAAATGTCTTTAATGCGTTAAATAGTTTATCGCTTTTTTCCAATCAGCTTGCCATTGAAGTACATGGCAACATCAAGCCGGATGCGAATGGCATCAAGCAACTGAAAAGCTATATTCAGCATAATGAGCAAAACCTGTTGCTCGTGGTGATGCCCAAACAAGACAGTAGCAGCTTAAAATCCAGTTTCTTCCAAGTAGTAGATGCCAACGGTGTCACTGTACCGCTCACGGCCAACTATCCACAAGATCGGCAACGAATTTTAGGAATTGAAGCTGAAAAGCTCGGAATTAAACTTGCCAATGATGCATGGCAATGGCTTGAACAACATCATGAACATAATTTACTGGCGGCAAAAAATAGTTTAATGCGCGTCAGTGACACTTTTGCCGATGTGGATATTATCCAGATTGAGCATTTGTATTCATGCTTACAAGATCAATCTCGCTATACCACCTACGACTTAAATGATGCTGTTCTTGCCGGAAATTT
>JBLZXS010000200.1:0-13519 GCA_050285325.1 Acinetobacter sp. | reverse complement strand
CGATCCTCCCTATAAAAAGAGTACTTCCCATGCATTAGGACTTGAATATGCCACCGATGATTTACTCACATTAAATGAGGCTGCATTAAAGCAAATAGATGTTTTATTTAAAGAAAATAAAAAATATATAAAAGTTGAAATTATGTTTACTGCACTGCAACTAAAACAGCAGTATATTCATGACTTATGGCAACCATTACAGCTGATTCAACAGCGTGAGGATTTGATGAAAACCTTGTTGAAAATGAAGCAGCGATACGGTTCGGATTGTATTCAAGTCGGTTACCATTCCAGCAGTCAAGCCTGGCAAATGAAACAGCAGCACCGGTCTCCACGTTACACCACCTGCTGGCAGGAACTTCTGACGATTAATGATTCCGCACTGGCCGTTACACAAAATAAATGAACTGTTTTGGTCAATTCAGTTTACAATGTAAAAAATAGTAATAACTATAAAAAATTATAAAAAATGTCATTTTTTAACATTGCCAATTCCTTGCAAAGTTTCCATTATATAGCTCAGTTTTGACACATAGCTTCCGCATTGATTCAAACAGTTTATAAAAAGAATGTGGAAATATATGCCATAATAAGCAAACTTTGCCGACATCTTGCAAAGTGATTTTGCAAAATTTTTATTGGAGCAAGCTGAATGAGCTCGACCATTTTGGTTATTCATGGACCGAATCTAAATTTGTTAGGTAAGCGTGAACCCGATGTTTACGGACATCTTACTCTAGAAGATATAAATCAGCAGCTCATTTCTCAAGCTCAAAATGCATCTCTTACACTCGACGCTTTCCAAAGTAATTGGGAAGGTGCGATTGTGGACCGAATTCATCAAGCCCAGCAAGAAGGCGTGCAATTCATCGTAATTAATCCTGCGGCATTAACTCATACCTCTGTTGCAGTACGCGATGCCCTTCTAGGTGTAGCAATCCCTTTTATTGAAGTTCATTTATCGAATGTACATGCTCGCGAAGCATTTAGACACCATTCATATTTGTCCGATAAAGCTGTTGGCGTAATTTGTGGTTTAGGTGCTCAAGGCTATGCCGCAGCACTAAATTATGCCATCGAAAAAATTCAACTCTCTACGCAATCATAATTAGGAATACTGTCTCATGGATATCCGTAAAATCAAGAAACTCATCGACCTGATGATTGAATCTGACTTACAAGCGATAGAAGTTAAAGAAGGTGATCAATCCATCGCTTTAACGCGTCGTAATCCAGTGGTTGCGGCAGGTGTTCCCACCATGACAGCTGCTCCTGCAGCGGCTGCACCCGTGGCAAAAACTCCACGCGGCGCTGTAGAAACTTCACCGATGGTTGGTGTGTTCTATGCTGCACAAAGCCCGGGCGAAGCACCATTTGTTAAAGTGGGTCAAACCATTTCTGCTGGCGACACTCTAGGCATCATTGAAGCCATGAAAATCATGAACCCGATTGAAGCAACTCAAAGCGGTGTGATTGAAGAAATTTTGGTGAAAAATGGTGAAGTTATTCAGTTCGGTCAACCACTTTTCCGCTATCGCGCGTAAAAACCACGGGGATTCATAATGTTGCAAAAAGTTTTAATTGCAAACCGGGGTGAAATTGCGTTACGCATCACCCGAGCTTGCAAAACTTTAGGAATTAAAACCGTTGGTATTTATTCCGATGCCGATAAAGATCTCATGCACCTTCGCTTTGTTGATGAAGCAGTGTGTATTGGTCCCGGCACAAGCAGTGAAAGCTATTTAAACATTCCAGCCATTATCACTGCTGCTGAAATCACTGGTGCAGATGCCATCCACCCGGGTTATGGCTTCTTGTCTGAAAATGCTGAATTTGCAGAAATTGTTGAAAATTCAGGTTTTATTTTCATTGGACCACGTCCAGAACACATTCGCTTAATGGGGAATAAAGTTTCTGCCATTATTGCAATGAAAAAAGCTGGTGTACCAACCGTTCCAGGTTGTGACCATGCTGTAACCATTCATAATGCCCTTGCTGAAGCAAAAGAAATTGGCTTTCCGCTGATTGTTAAAGCGGCATCAGGTGGTGGTGGTCGTGGTATGCGTATTGTTGAACGCGTCGATACCTTGCTTGAATCTGTTCAGGCTGCACAGCGTGATGCTGAAATGTGGTTCGGTGATGATACAGTTTACATGGAACGCTTCTTACAAACACCTCGCCATGTTGAAGTGCAGGTTTTGGCAGATGGTCATGGTCATGCAATTCACTTGTATGATCGCGACTGCTCTTTACAACGTCGCCATCAAAAAGTATTAGAAGAAGCACCTGCTCCAGGTTTACCGGAACAGGCACGTGCTGATATTCTAGAAGCATGTGTCAATGCATGTAAACTGATACAATACCGTGGTGCCGGTACATTCGAGTTCTTGTTTGAAGATGGTGAATTCTTCTTCATTGAAATGAATACCCGTGTTCAGGTTGAGCATCCAGTGACAGAAATGGTGACTGGGATCGACATTATTGAACAGCAACTTCTGATTGCAGGCGGTATGGGTCTTAACATTGAACAAGCCGATGTTGAATGTCATGGTCATGCGATGGAATGCCGTATTAATGCGGAAGATCCAACCAATTTCCTACCATCTCCTGGGAAAATTGAGCATTATTATGCCCCAGGTGGTGCGGGTATTCGTTTAGATTCGCATATCTATCAAGGCTATAGCATTCCACCTTACTATGACTCAATGATTGCTAAACTCATTGCACATGGTAAAGATCGTAAAACCTGTATTGCGCGTATGAAACAAGCATTAGAAGAAATGATCTTGACTGGAATCAAGACCAATATTCCGTTGCATAAAGACCTGATTTTACAGGATGAAAAATTCTGTGATCAAGCAATGGATATTCATTATCTTGAAAAGCATTTGCTTCAGAAATTAGAAGGTCAACAAAAAGAAGCTTCTTAATGCTGACTTCTTAAATAAAAAAACCGCTCTTCATGAGCGGTTTTTTTATTTAAATTTTATAACTTAGTTTTTAGCTATTAAGGTAAAACACGGCGCAAGGTCGCAAAACATTGTTCTGCTTTTTCATTGCTGCAAAAATTAATGGTCGATGGATTTTTCCATTGTACAAAATACTGGGAAATCTCGCCTGTTTGATCTTCTTGAAGACCCGAGCAATCTTTTTCATTATTATCATACTTTACTTGCAGCACCAAGGCAGGCAACAAAGTACGCTCTTCCTGCGATTGCTGATAGTCATAAATGCCGGATGACCACTCCTGCCCACTTTTTATAATGACATTGTTATTACTTTTAAAATTATAATATTCAATACATTTTTTATTATTGGGAACCTGCATTCCCCATAGACCCACAATTTCTGGACGAGTCGCGATACGAATAGTATTTGAACTTTCTGTTTCGGCTGCATCATCTTCAGTTGCTACAACGGCTTGATTGTCATTTGCCATTGCTACCGATGAGCAGAATATAAGTAAAATTGTTAGATATGCGTTTTTCATACATAAAGTTCAATGCTAAAATTCTCTCTATAACTTAGCATATTTTTATGAAAAACCAGTATTTATCACCATATTACAACAATATATTTGCATGTTTTTATCTAAAAAATACAAAGAAAATTGCTTAAAAATATTAAAGTACCTACTATAAAGTTGAACAACAATCCTCTATTGAAAATGACCTTGAATCCAATTCAAACTTCTATTAATTCTTAAAATATTTCTCTTTTAGATTCAGATAAAAAGTCGATTTTTAAGGCTCTTGCTTCTTCATATAAAATCCATTACAACAACTAAAGCTTATATCAAAAAATAAAACCAGGATCATGAATGAAGCTTTCTGAATATTTAGAATACGATGGCCTAGGATTGGCTGAATTAGTGGCAAACAAACAAGTTTCATCTTCCGAATTATTAAATTTAGCATTAGAACGCGCAAACGGTACCAATCCCCAATTAAATGCCATTATTATTCCCATGCATGACTATGCACATCAACGGACTCAACAAGAATTAACCGGTCCTTTTGCGGGTGTGCCTTTTCTAGTAAAAGACTTATTTCAAGAATATGCAGGTTATCCCACTTCGTATGGCTGTAAAGGCTTAAAACGGATCAATTATATTTCTGAACACAATTCTGAAATTGTCAATCGTTGGGAAAATTCAGGTATTGTCACTTTTGGACGTACCAATACTCCAGAATTTGGCATTAAAGGAATTACCGAACCGGATGCCTGGGGAACTTGTCATAACCCTTGGAATCTAAAACACAATAGTGGTGGATCTTCTGGGGGCTCTGCATCTGCAGTGGCTGCCGGCATAGTGCCTATTGCCGGTGCTGGCGATGGTGGGGGTTCTATTCGTATTCCGGCCTCTTACTGTGGCTTATTTGGCTTAAAACCGAGCCGTGGACGCACACCATGGGGGCCACAGATGAGTGAAGCCATGCATGGGGCCGCAATTCAGCACATCCTCGCAAAAACGGTACGGGATAGTGCAGCAATGCTAGATGCGACTCATGGCGCTGAACATAGTTCATTATTTAAAATTGAACATCCGCAAAGCAGTTATTTAGAAGCCATGCAACATCCACCCAAAAAATTGACCATTGCGTTTAGTACGCATTCACCCATTGGCACCCATGTATCTAAAGATGCAATTGCAGCGGTTCAACATACAGCGAAATTATTAGAGTCATTAGGTCATACAGTAATCGAAGATACCCCATCCATTGATGGTATGGCGCTGGCCAAAGATTTTATTACCACATGGTTCAGTCAGTTTTCTTATATCCTGGATCAAATCAAGCATCAACATCAGGCAAAAAATAGTGATTTTGAGCTAGATTCACTGGCACTTGCTGCCTTCGGTGGGCAAACCACGGCAATCGAGTATATTCACAACCTGAATAACTGGGGTGTTTATGCTACGAAAATGAATCACTTTTTTGATCGCTACGACTTATATTTAACCCCGGCAACAGCGACAGTGGCCCCTAGAAATGGGGAAATTAAAATTCCCAACTGGCAAAAACCCATTTTGAAAAGTTTATTAAAACTTGGTAAAGCTCATTTACTGGCCCGAGGAAAACTGGTCGATCAAATTGTCAAAGAAAATTTGAAATGGGTTCCCTTTACCCAACTGGCCAATATTACCGGTCTTCCTGCAATGTCTGTTCCCCTTTACTGGAATCAAGACAACTTGCCTTTAGGTTCACAGTTTATTGCACCTTTTGCCCGTGAAGATTTATTACTGCAACTGGCGACACAACTTGAACAGGCTCAGCCCTGGTTCCATCGATACAGTCAAATTCAACTATAAAACAGACATACAATATTTAGGCTTGTTGGATCTGTTTCGGTAGCCATCGAACAAACAGCAAGCCTACCAAAGTTGAAAATCCGGCAATCATAAAAACTATCTCTCCAGAGATCGATTGCCAATACCTGCCTGCCAGAATACTGCCTAAAGCGACCCCTAAACCCCACATTGTGCTATACATGGCTTGACCACGACCTTGCTGCCCCATAGAGAAGTTTTGAAAAATAATGCGCATGGCAATCATGTGAAACAAGCCAAAACTAAAGGCATGAATGGTTTGTGCGAAAAACTGCGCCATAAATAAATTTGGTAATAACCCGACAATAATCCATCTTGCGGAAGTTAAAACCAAACACAGGCTCACCAAACTTCGCCAAGAAAATCGCGTTAAGAACTTATTGGCAAAAGCGAACATGATAATTTCAGCAATCACGCCAACCGACCAGAGCAAGCCAATTTCTGTGGTGCTAAAACCTACTTGATGCAAGTAGTTACTATAGAAACTATAAAATGGCGCATGCGAAAAGAGTAAAACAAATTCAATGCTAAAAAATGCAGCCACGACCGGTCGTTTTAATATCGGTAAAAGTGGTTCCAATTGCTGCTGGGCATGTGGTGCAGCACTCGGTTCTTTAATGGTAAAGGACCAAATAAAAGCCAAAAATGCAATACACAGCAACATGACCGGTAACATTGAAATTGGAACAATTTCTAATAAAGTACCGATACCAAACACGGCTACAATAAAGCCAATTGAGCCCCACTTTCTCACTTTGCCATACAGCTGCGTGCGCTTTTCACCCAACCAGAATAAAGTTACCCCTTCAAATTGCGCTAAAATTGCATTTTGAAAGAAACTAAAAATAAGCATCAACAATGCGACAGATTGAAATGTATTCGGAATCAGAAAAATCATGAACCAAATACAGGCTTCCATCCAGGTTGCAATGCGTACCAACAACATTCTTTTACCAGATTTATCAGCAATCCATCCCCAAATAAATGGTGCAAAAAAGCGTGTCACGATGGCGATGGAAGATAACAGTCCAATCTCTTGATAATTAAAACCCTGATCCTCAAGATAAAGGCTCCAAAAAGGCATGAAGGTTCCTACTATCGAATAGTAAAAAAAGTAGAATCCTGCAAGTTTATGTTGGATTGGAAGAGGTCGCATTATTTTGCATATCCTTGCATTTTCAATATTTTATAAACATGAATGGGTGCATAGTATTGCATGGCTTTGTTTTCAATTGCAGTTCAACAATCTACAAAATTTTAAAAATTAAATTTTGTGCAAGTAAAAAGCCCTCACTTAGAGGGCTTTTTTAATTTGGATAAGCTATTTTTGCTCTTTAAGCGGATTCTCTGGCTCTTCATTGGGCTTTTTCTGTGGCTCTGAATTTTTATAAGAATCTTGGTTACCTTTATCATCATTAGATTCTTTTTGCGGATCTGATTCTTGGTCTGGTTTATTGGTCATCTTTAATTCCCTCTTTGTATATGATTAACGAATAAATATGACATATGAGCTTAGACATCAATAATATTTATGTTGCGCATTAACAGTTTTAAAAAGATAAGCCTTCCTTAAAGAGTTCTCCCGATCTATCTACATTCAGCTGTGCAGTTCTTACATTCCTTTATACCCTCTTAAAACAAATTCTGAGTCTAACGTTCATAAGACAGATGATTAATCTGAGAGCTTTTCTTTCAACACATTTTTATTATGTATAGAAATTTAATCTACTGAATGAAAATTTATCTACAGTGTTTATTTTTTAGCAATTTATGATACATCGTCAGGATCTGATATACCTGTTCAGTTAAAATGATTGAAAGCATCTATTTAATGTGTAGGAGGAGAATATGCCAACAGGTGATAAATCTGCTTATACAATGAAGCAAAAACGACAAGCAAAACATATTTTCGAAAGTGAAAGAGAACGTGGTCTTTCTGAAGAGGAAGCAGAACGTATTGCTTGGGCTACAGTCAATAAACAAGATGGTGGGGGCAAGAAAAAAAGATCACGTCATTAAAAGATAATGAGTTTTGTATTATACCCAGCCCCTTCATAAGGGGGCGGGGTTGTTTCCGTCTGCGCCGTTATTTGTGGTTATTTCAAACTTATCTACTAATAAATAAAAAATATGACGGCAAAATATTTTTCACCTAAAAAATCATAACTCAATCCTTTTCAGATTATTCTAATTATCTCCATTTCTGTTTTAATTTATATGAAATGGTCAGACTGATATAACTCTATAATATACAAAGAATCTTCTTTTACTTTTCAAAATACTTCTTGCACCCTTCAAAAAATTCCTCATTGAAATTCATTGATGGATCATCTTTATCATCATCACATTGGTCTACGGACTTGAGTGTGTCCTGTGCATAGCGATAGCCATTATATTGCTCTGTCCCTTCTTTAAACCCACCGAATTCTTCCCTGTTCATTGTATTCTGGAAATATAGAAAGGCTGCAATGCCTATAATTGCTAAAATAGCACTGATGATTTTGAATTTTTTTAAGTTCATTTTAATTATTCTTTACCTATCTAGAGTTAATAAATATCAGACAGCTGCCCTAAAACTTTGAAGCAATAAAACCCTGAATCCTGAGCTTCAAGGCGATTAAAACAAAGGTTTATTTCTGCTGCTTTTGTGGCTGTTGAGGTTGCTCATTTGGCTGTTTTTGGGGAGTTGATTGCTGAATATGCTGATCCTCTTGATCAGGCTGTGGCGGATTAGGTGGTCTTGGTTGATCAGGCTGTTGATTATACTGACTTTGTTTAACAGATTGTTGAGTAGCCATGATTATTTGCATCCTATAGTTTGGAATATGCTATGTGGCTTTATTAATTTACTCCTTAAATTTTATGATCCAATCTTGAATCTGTTTCAATTTCCTTCCGTGTAAGTTGACTTCATGTATATGATTGATCTATCTAAGTATATTTACAACCAGATACACATTATTTACCAAAAGTGTTAGAAATATTATTTTCATTAACAAGTAACTTTTTTGAGCAATCCTCTCTCAGCAATTTTAATACCGTAACATCCATTTCATATGACTAAAATTCAGTTATATCATGAGCAAACATTTTGAGAAGTAGAATAAATGCAGTTATGGAAAGAAAAAATCTCTCCAATAGTAAATATGTAGAGAGATTTTATGGTGAGTAATACATTTAAACTGGGGAATAAAAAAATTTAATCAGCTTTACCACATTTACGGCATTCGTGAATATAGCCCTGCTTATGATCCCAGTTGAATTCATAAATATGAAAACAGAATAGTTTACGAAGGGTATTAAGCATAGCGTTGTCTCCACGAAATTATAGCGGGCGTACCCTCTATAACGATTTCACATTCATTTGGCTAAAACATATCTCAGAATGAGATAGTATAAATTTCAACTAATTTTATATCGGCTATTTTCCAGATATAGGAAATAAACTCATTGGCAAAAAATTCCTTATATTCATTAATCCAAACAAACGATTATATTATTAATATTAGCTATATATCATTTTAAGAAACTTATCTAAAAAATAGAAAATTTAGAATCCCTTATAATCTAATTGATTCACTCAATGCATTGAATGAGAATTTTACTGGAGAGCTACTGTAAAATGGATCTACTCCCTAATACTTTCAATTTCCCAAACCGGTTATGTAAATAAAAATTTTACAGTGACTGCTTTTAATAGCAATGGTTCTAAATTTGTAAGATTTAGGATGAGCACTCACTATCTTTGATTTAATAATGATGAATAAAAACAAAGAGACTGATCATGTGTGCAAATTTTGAAGCAATTAAAAGTAATAGAGCATTTCTTCTTGGTCTTACCGAGCCTCCGTTTGAATTTCCTGAGGAAATTTTCCCTTTGTATGACGCGCCTATTTTAATGCATGGTGCTGATGAACTTGAATGGGATCTGGCCAAATTTGGTCTGATTCCTTTTTGGGCAAAAGAATTAAAATACGGTCGCCATACGTATAATGCCAGAACGGAAACCGTTGCTGAAAAGCCAAGTTTTCGACATGCCTGGCATAAGAACCAATTTGCTTTAGTACCTGTTGAAACAATTTTTGAACCCAAATATATAGAGGGAAAGCCGCACTGGTATGGAATCTCTCGTGAAGATGGACTGCCTTTCACGCTTGCTGCTATCTATGATGATGTAGTAATCAATAACAAGCCCATTAGGTCAATGAGTTTACTCACCATTAACGCAGATCATCATCCATTTATGAAACAATTCCATAAGCCTAATGATGAAAAGCGTTCCATTATTGTGATACCTGAACACAATAGAATAGATTGGCTAAATTGTAATGCTACTCAGGCCAGTGAATTTTTCTTTGAAATGAAAAACGAATATGTGGCCACACCTAAACATCGTATATCCAGAAACCTATAGCAGAATAATATTTCCATAAGTAAGATATTGAAAATTATTTTATTTTTTAAAAAAACAGGGCTTAAACTTAAGGAGTGAAAACCTCATTGTTATAAAAGTTCTGATCTATAGGCTTTGACTGGCCACTTAAAAATATTAGTAATTATTATTTTAATTGAGTCACTATTAAATTAAAAATAACCCTTCAAAATATAAGCCTTTCCTTATTTAAAAAGTATATTTCAAACTAGACAGAATTATATTTTTTTCATTCGATGAATAAAAAAACTGCATCTACTAGGGATTAAAGTAATGCTGACAGCCTGCTAAAAAATCCTGATTAAAATTAATCACCGGATCATTTTTTTCATCATCGCATTGATCTACAGACTTCAGCTGGTTGTCTTGAGCATAGCGGTAACCATTATATTGCTCAGTTCCTTGCTTAAAGCCACCCAATTGTTCAGGCTGTAAAAGATACTGAAATATAAAAAATCCACAGATACCAAAGATTGCTAGCACAGAGCTCAGTATTCTTAATTTTTTTGATAGCATTTTTACTTGCCTTATTTGCGTTCACAAGGCATAAATATATAAAATTTAATCAGGTTTTCTCTAATTTTTTATATTAAACTCAATTTTTTTAAACTACATTTCTTCTATTAATTTCCAATATTATTTTCTATTGATTTATTTTATTTAAATATTAATTTTATAGTAATTAAAATTACTTAAACTAAAACATACCTATTTTCTATTTAAAATGATCCTTACAAACCCATACTTCACCATCTATTCGTACACGATCAGGTCCAATTAACTCTAATTTTTTACCATAATAGTTGGTAAGGTTTATAAAATTTCCATTTTTATCGTAGTTAGCCCATACCCCTCTTTGAATATCAGGACTATCCAGTTTATAAAATGTGACCAATTTTTGTGGATATGTCGTTGTTGTATTCGTATTCATCTTACATAACCTTATTAATCTGTTAGATCAGGAAGATCTTCTTCTATAAAAAAAATCTCACCGGTAGAGTTTAAAATCCATTGATAAGTTCCCATAATTCTAGTTAATTTTTCTTTAGAGGTGTTATATACATTCATTAAATTATACTCATCATCATATTCCCCCATATAAATCAGCTTAGGTGAAATTCTAAAATCTTCATTCATTTTATACACTTTTACTGGTTTAATATGCATAATTTACTCCTCTTCTTTTATTTAAAGGGGTCTAAAACCCCTTTAAATAAAGCTTTGAAATAATGATCTGATTTTATTTTTCAGCCTGTGAGGGCTTTTCAGGTGATCTTTTTTCATTATTTCGATGATCATGCTCGGGTAGATGGTGAGGTTGTTTTATCGGTTGATTTCTTTGATTCGTATCAGTTTGATTCTGAGATTTTGATTTAGACATAATAGTATTCCTGCTGGTCATTTAAGTTAATGACAATATCAGTCCAATTATTAATGATAATATCAGCATATACCCAAGTTAACCGAATAAAAACAGCCATGATGTATCAAAATATAATACCAGCATAAAGATATACTTATAAAGTTAAATAGTTTTTACAAATAATCTATTGCTTAATAATTTATCAATAAAAGTTGAGCATTCTTAAATTAAATATTGATTAAAATAATTTAAATAAAAATTTTAAAATTAAAAATAATTTTATTAATAATGAAAATTAAATATATAAATCACGCTAAAATAAATACTTTCATTTCATATAAATATAATTACACAATTAAACAAAGTGCATATATTCAATCTATTACTTATAGATAAGACTTGTTCATTAACTAAAGAAAACGTGAATAAGGAAAAAAAATGACTAAAAAAATACCTACAGTTTCAAATTTTGAATTGAACCGTTATCTCGGTACTTGGTATGAAATTGCTCGTCTTCCCATGAAACATCAGCCCGAAGATAGTACTGACATCTCTGCTGTTTATAGCTTGAATGAGAACGGTACAATCCGGGTACAAAATCGCTGCTTAAATGCAAGTAAGGCATTAGAAGAATCAATTGGTGAAGCCACCATCGTGGACGGACCGAATGGCAAACTTGAAGTGAGTTTCCTGCCGGAAGGCTTGCGCTGGATTCCTTTTATCAAAGGTGATTATTGGGTATTAAAAATTGATTCTAATTACAATACGGTATTGGTAGGCGAACCTGACTTAAAATATTTATGGTTACTCAATCGTGATGTGACCTTAGATGGAACGACTCAACAGGAATATTTACACTATGCCGAAAGCTTAGGCTATGATCTATCTGAATTAATTCATAGTATACATACGGGCCATAAAACGGCTTAAAATGTTTATATGATGCAGTTCATCAATTAAAATGAATAAAAAAGCACCCGAAGGTGCTTTTTTTACCACATATTTCTAATTAATTAACCATTTGCCCAATAGCATAGACAACAAGCATCAGCATAACAGCGGATGAGGAAGCTAATAATAATTCTAAAGTTTTCATATCCCACTGCCCTATTTAAAGTGGATTACTCTTTATACCCGAGTATTATTCACCAACAAATGACAAAAAGTGACAAAAAGTGCTAACAACCATACAAAAATGTAAAAATTAGTTTCTTTAACTTTTTGGTAGAAAAAATTTCGAAAATAAAAAAGATATGAATCTAACTTTGAATTTTTACTCAATCCAGTCAGATCAACGGTTTCGTCCAAGAAAGTAATTTTTTAATCTTTAAACAATCAATTATTAAGCAAATTTTTATTGATACAAAATATCAACTGTAATTGGATCTACTGATAGCAAAAAACCGCCTTAAAGACGGTTTTTAATAGATCAGTGATGATTTATACGTTTATGTTTAATTCACACGTGAGGTGAATCGAAACATTTCATTAACACCTGTATAGAAGCTACGACCATCAAGATTTAAATCGATTTCAACACCAGACTGAAGCAAAACTTTTTTTCCGACTTCAACCCATTTAAACCCTTCGCGAGTACTTTGCATTTTTTTTGAAGGCACCAGCGATACAACAATTTCACTACCATTTACAGATTTTGCTACTAAATTTTCAATTATATTCAACATTTACACCAATTTTTTTTAACACATATAAAATGCCACCATTGGCATTTTCAAAATAACAACCTTAATTTTGATAACTCAGATTAAATAAGACTTATATCAATTTTAAAAAAAGAACACTTTCATGTCATTTTTATTGTTGATGCAATTATAACAGAAATATTGATTTAAAAACTAATTTTTTATCAATCATACCAATAGTAATTGCATCAAAATATTTCAACCAGTGAATACATCTATGCATTCAGGGTGTATTAAATTTACTGATGTTGCGCAATTAAATAATCTGCAATTAACCGAGCTGACCAAGATTGCGTGCGGTTAATACCTTCATAAAAACCGCAATGACTGCCCTTTTTCGTAGTCACCACCATCATATTGGGCATTTTTTGAATTTCGTCTTTATAAGGTTCCAAATTCTGAATATGACAGACAGGATCATCTTCCGCATTCAAAATCATCAGTGGAATTTTAACGTTCTTAAACACAAAGATGGGATTGGTTGCCTGATTATAGGCTTCAAAACTGCTATAACCAGCCAGCTCAAAACAATGATATTGAAATTCCAGCAGACTTTGTGTCGCCAGAACTTCTGGCAAAGATGCCGTTCTTTGCCATGTAGTCGTATAAGGATGAATAAATGCCTTGAATATCTTTTTAGTCATTACCTTGCTGTAAAAAGGATGTACGTTCTTAAAGCCAAGTTCGGTGTC
>JBLZXS010000199.1:0-6555 GCA_050285325.1 Acinetobacter sp. | reverse complement strand
AACTTAAATAATTTTTCCATCCATGGGTCAACTTGATCAATGGCAGAATTGTCCCTTTGTAGGTTATTTGGCAAGCGCTCCAAACGCAAGACCAATGCCTTTAAATAACGCGGGAATTCCTGCCAGATGTCCGAAGATTTCATATATACAAAGTCGGAAAGATTCATCAAATCAAGCTGATCTTCAATGTCATCGATATTTTTTCCAAACAGGGAATCGTCTAAAACCAATAATTTCCGACGAATATCCTGCCATTGAATATAAATATCACTGAGTACAGATAATGCCACTTGCCCATGCGTTAGGAAAGATTTTTTTACATTTAATATTAATTTTTGAAACTCTTCAGCATTGACAGGAAGATCATTTATTGTCATCTGCAGTGTAGCATAAACTAACATTTGCTCCAGTTTGGCTTTGTCACCCAGCGGTGAATAGGCCAAAGCCAGCGGTTTTGAAATCTGCTTTTTCAGTTGTCGAACCAAATCACCCAACTGCATATAAACCAGTCGAATCACCCCTTCACGATGTTGTTTAATGGCTTCAGCCTGATCATTAAAGGTTTGAATCACCACACCCGACTCATCTTTGGCATCTAGATCTGCAAATGCTTTGGCCGGCACCAAGGCTTGATATTGCTTAACAATTACCCCTGTCACTTTTTGCGAGGCTTCAAAAGTAAAATTATCAGGGAAGGTTTTAAATTCACCCTTCAGCTGCTTCACCGGACTATGCGTTTCAGTACGGCAACGGGCTTTCAGTTCCGCCAAATCACGGCCTTTTTCAAGCACACGACCCTTTTCATCAATCACTTTAATGAATGGCAACAAATACTGCTCTACACGTTCAAAAGAAAAATCTTTTGCAGTGATTTGTTCACCACGTAACTGGAAAGCCAAGAAAGCAAAGATATGTTCGCGTAAATTGACTGCATCGATCCTGGAAATCAGCTTACGTGCCGTATCCGGAATCGGAACCAGATTTCGACGTTTGTCTTTAGGCAAAGATTTTAATAAGGCTTCAATCAAATCCTGACGCCAGCCGGGTATGCCCCATGACCAGACATTTTCATCGACCTGCGGCAAGGCTTGCACCGGAATTTTAACCGTTGCGCCATCTTCATCATGACTTGGGTCAAAACGGTAGCTCGCTGCCAAACGTAATGAACCATTGTGTAGATAGTCTGGAAATTGCTGCGTGGTGGGACGGTCATTCATCCACAAGGCATCATCATCAACGAATAAATAACGCGGATTTTGCGGTTCAACCGTTGCACGCCAGTCTTCAAAACTTCGACGACTCGCCACTTCCTCAGGAACTTTTGATGCGTAGAACTGATAGATGGTTTCTTCATCGACCACCAGATCACGTCGACGCAGTTTATCTTCAACACGTTCCACTTCCTCAAGCTTAAGCAAGTTGTGCTTTAAGAAAGGCGGTGTAATGCCCAAATGACCTGTGGTTAAAGCGTCACGCAGGAAAATTTCATGTGCCGCAGGCTGATCAACTTTTTCATAATTCATCAAACGTTTCGGTTCAATAATTAAACCAAACAATGAAATCTGATCATAACAATTGACGATACCGGCTTTCTTCGACCAATGTGGCTCAAAATAGTGATGTTTCAGCAAATCACGCGCTGCAAGCAGAATCCATTCAGGTTCAATTTTAGCTAGCGTACGTAAATACACTTGAGAAGTTTCCACCATCTCAAAGGCCATGACCCACGGAGTATTGGTTTTATGCAAAGTCGAAGCCGGGAAAATCCGTGCTTTTTGTTGGCGTACTGCCATAAACACATTACGTTCATCAGTCTTGTTGGCAATAAACGAAAGCAAACCGGTCAATAAAGCACGGTGCAGGTTTTCATAACTGGCTTTTTTATCGTTAAAAGAAAGCTTTAAGCCTTGCGCCAATTCCGTCAACTGTTCATGGGTTTTTTTCCATTCACGCAAACGTAACCAGCTTAAAAAGTGCTGGCGTGCAAAATTACGACGTTTATTTTCGTTCATTGACGTACGATTATTTTGCAGGGTTTCCCATAACTTGATGTAGAACAGAAAGTCAGAATCAGCTTCTTTGAATAAAGCATGCTTCTGATCCGCCTGCATCTGTTTATCAGCCGGACGTTCACGGGGATCTTGTACTGCCAGCGCAGCCACAATAATCAGCACTTCATTGAGTACACCAAAATGCGCTCCACCCAAAATCATGCGAGCCAAACGGGGGTCAATCGGCATCTTCGCCATTTGCTGACCAATTTTGGTTAATCCACTGCTCTGAAGTCCTGCTTTATTAAAGGATGAGGAGTTTTTCTCCGCAAGAGGAGGATTTTCTCTTTTCTCATTCATTGCTCCAAGCTCAATCAACAGCTTGCGACCATCATTCACCAAGCGATGATCTGGCGGCTCAATAAAATCGAAACTTTCCAGTTCGCCCAGATTCAGACTTTGCATCTGCAAAATCACAGATGCCAGATTGGTACGCTTGATTTCAGGTTCGGTAAATTCAGGACGACTCTGAAAATCCTCTTCAGAATACAGTCGAATACAGACACCCGGTGCAATACGGCCACAACGTCCTTTACGCTGATTGGCAGCTGCTTGTGACACGGCTTCAATTGGCAAACGCTGAACCCGTGAACGATAGCTATAACGTGAAATACGCGCAAAACCGCTATCAATTACATAGCGGATATTTGGCACAGTTAAGGCAGTTTCTGCCACGTTAGTAGCAATGATAATTCGTCGCCCACTGCCACCCGGATTAAAAATCTTTTGCTGGTCTGCTAAAGCCAAACGTGCATATAAAGGTAAAATTTCAGTATGCCGTGGACCATGCTTTTGCAGGGTTTCTTGCAGTTCGCGAATTTCCTGTTCGGTACTGGCAAAAATCAGAATGTCGGCAAGTTCGGGATGACCTTTTTCCTGCGCATCCTGAAAACACTCATTGACTGCTTGAACCACTGCACGCGGCAGATTTTCTTCAAAGTCATCAAATTCATCATCATCACTGCCGCCAATGCTCATTTCTGAAATCGGACGATAACGAAGTTCTACCGGGAAGCTACGGCCTTCTACTTCAAAAACTGGGGCATCAAAAAAGTAACTGCTAAAGCGATTTACATCTAAAGTGGCTGAAGTAATGATGACTTTTAAATCACGACGCTTCGGCAAAAGCTGTTTGAGATAGCCCATGATAAAGTCGATATTGAGTGAACGTTCATGCGCTTCATCAATAATAATGGTGTCATATTTGGTTAAGTAACGGTCATTGGCCAGTTCAGCCAGCAAAATACCATCCGTCATTAAACGAACAATCGAGTCTTGCGAGCCTTGTTCATTAAACCGGATTTTAAAACCGATGGATTCACCCAGTTTTTCACCGACTTCCTCAGCAATACGCTGCGACACGCTACGCGCAGCCAGTCGACGGGGTTGGGTATGACCAATCATACCGGTTAAACCCCGTCCGGCAAGCATAGCAATTTGCGGTAACTGGGTAGTTTTACCGGAACCGGTTTCACCGGCCACAATAATCACTTGATGCTGTTGAATCGCTTCAATCAGCTTGTCTTTATATTGGGTAACAGGAAGGTCTTGATTGAGTTTGATATTCGGGACACGTGACAGACGCTCACGAACTTTATTATTCGATTTTTCTAATAATTCCTGATATTGCGCCTCACTGGCATCTTTACCTTTGCGTAGCCGATTTAAACGATGACGGTCACGTGCCATGACCCATTGATCTACATTTAAATGACTTAACACAGATAATCTATCCCAAAACAAAAAATTGAACTGAGTATTTTACGCTGTAACGCTCGCGAGAGAAAGACAGGCAAATGTTTATTCATAACCTTTGATGTAAAGAATATTCAAAACCATGGAAAATAGATTACGAGTAAAGCTAAATCGGCTGATTATCTTCTTTAAAGATACTCAAATGCTTCATTTTACGATGATGACTTAGCGCAACAATAATTCACGGTATAAAAAAGAAATTAAATTTAAATAAACTTTACCCTTGAATTTTAGACTATGAACCTTCATGTTCTTAGGCAAGCTGAAAAACTGATGCTTTATCATTTAGTCATCTTCTTTTTATATAGCTAAATGGATGAAAGATTCAGATTTGGTGGAATAGTGAGCCTTAACTTAGTTAATTCGGTTTTTCCGATTTCAATTATGTAAAAATACTGTTTCAGCAATAACAAAAAATTCGCTATTCTTTTGGATATCAAATACAAACCTCAATCATGGAGACAATGATGAGCTTAATTAATACAGAAGTTAAACCATTTAAAGCAACTGCATTCCAGAATGGTCAATTTATCGAAGTAACTGAAGCTGATCTTAAAGGCAAATGGTCTGTAGTATTCTTCTACCCAGCTGACTTCACTTTTGTTTGCCCAACTGAATTGGGTGACCTTGCAGACAACTACGCTGAATTCAAAAAATTAGGCGTTGAAATCTATTCAGTTTCTACTGACACTCACTTCACTCATAAAGCGTGGCACGATTCTTCTGAAGAAATCAAAAAAATCGAATACGTAATGGTGGGTGATGCGAACTGGACACTTGCTAAAAACTTTGACGTATTAATCGAAGCTGATGGTCTTGCTGACCGTGGTACTTTCGTTATCGATCCAGAAGGTAAAATCCAAATCGTTGAAATCAACGCTGGTGGTATTGGTCGTGATGCTCAAGAATTACTTCGTAAAGTTAAAGCAGCTCAATACGTTCACGCTCACCCAGGTGAAGTTTGCCCAGCTAAATGGAAAGAAGGCGATGCTACTTTAGCTCCTTCAATCGACCTAGTGGGTAAAATCTAATTTTCATTAGATTGAACTGATTCAAAAAACCACGCTTTTTAGCGTGGTTTTTTATATCCAATCTAAAATTCTGCTGTTGAATTTTCTAGATTAATTCAACCGCTTGTTAGGCTGAATAACCTACTTTCCCATACCTATAAATATTACAATTTTGCTATACATACGCTGATCTTTTTATCATAGTTTCAAAGTATGCAATGCTGCTTTATATCCCTACAAAATGAGGGGCGCTTATGGGAACAATGCTGGTCGTCACTTCTTATAAATACAATGCATCTTCACGCTATTTAAAAATTTTTTATAGCAATGGCTCTGGAGAGCTTTATCACCCTGTCCCGGAATTTATCTATAATAATTTATTGCGCTGTAATGACAAAACAGCTTTCGTTCAGAAATATCTAGAATACGATGTGCATTTTACCCGTATTTCAATCATGTAAATCAAATCTCATAAATCAGCATGCTTTTTCTGGCTTATGATTTGAATCAATTATTTAAATTTTAAAAAGTTATTTGAACTCGTTTTGTATTTTAATACTCTTTTATTTATAGCAAATCATAAACAAACCCGCTCCTTTCGACAGGGTTAGAGTAAGGAAACGTCCATCATTTTTGACCAATTCGATAAAATTTTTCACTTCTGCGGCATGAGAGATCACATTGTCTACAATCAAAACCCCACCTTGCGGATGAATCATATTTTGCAGATAGGTCCAATAATCGACATACGCATCACGCTCCGCATCTAACAATATAAAATCATATTGACTGGTACTGTTTTTTAAAAACTCTTGAGCATCTCCTACCCAAAAATCAATAAACTCATCCAGTGCCAACTCTTGCGCATATTGCTGTGCTTGAGCGGTTCGTGAAGGATCAATTTCTAGTGTGGTTACATGACCTTGGGTCTGCTGTGCAGCATTGGCAAGCCATAAAGTCGAATACCCTGTAGAGGTTCCGATTTCTAAAATTTTTTTCGACTGCTGAATACGAATTTGCATCGCTAAAAATAATGCAGAATCAGGCTCAATATTACGATACCGCTGAAGACGATCGGTCTGTAAGGCATCAAATTTGATAAAACCTTGATACAACTCCTGCATCCGTGTTTGAAAAGCCAAATTCATGCTCATATCAGACGTCCCTATCCATTGCGGTTATTTTGAGTCTAACCGATCTATGACAAAAATCTATATCTAGGCAGTTTCTTGAATCAATTTAAATCTGGGCAACACTTCACCGTTAGCGAGAGTGACCGTTTCCTGAAACATCTCTAAAGGACGCACCCACATAGAATAATCGCCATATAAGCATTGATAAACTACAAGCTTTTCACGCATTTCACTATGGGTTGCGACATGAAAAACCTGATATAAATTGCCTTTATAATGTTGATAAATCCCAGCTTTAAGATCCATTTACTGTTACCTGTAAAAAACCGACCTTTATCATAATCAAAAATTTTCCTGATCATCAGTTAAATTTAATTATTTCCATAAAAATTAAGAACAACTACTTGAACATTCACATTAAACCCTCATCTTTTGACTGTATTTAGACTATCCAGATAAATCATCAATCTAATTATCCGATTAGTTTTATTAAAATGAATTGTTTCACCCATTTAGCCATTTACCCTATTATGGCCTTATTAAATAAGCATTTACTCCCTTGGAGACGTTAGCCATGTTAGACCCAAATACTTCAGCGCAACTGAA
>JBLZXS010000198.1:0-4704 GCA_050285325.1 Acinetobacter sp. | reverse complement strand
ATAGTTGTTGATATACCAGGCCAAATAATCCAAACGCTGCATTGGTAGAATAAGAGCGTGTAACCGGGGTTGTTTTAATGCCAGATTAAAAAGGAATGGGGTGATTTTATTGCTTGCTTGCAATTGAAGAAATCCTCGCCATAGTTCCAATAAATGTTGCCGGGATGTTGAGTCCAGATCCGACAACAGTTTTGCATCGGGTTTTAACGCCAGTAATTGTGAGATGTCTGCCAGCAGTTGTTTGAATTGAGGCTGTTGCTGGCTAAATAAACCGTATTGCCAAGTTTCATCAACTGGAATTTTAGGAGTCTGGTCAATATGTAAATAGCGCGTTAATTTTGCATTTAAATTGCTGTAATGCATGCCATGCATGGCTGTAGTTGCACCCATGGAATAGGCGATCAGTGAGAATTTATCTAACTGAAGTTGTTCAATTAAACTGTCTACATCACGCCAGTGACTGGAAATGGCATCCAGTTCAGGAATGCGGCAGCTCTGTGAACCACCAAACCCTCGCCAGTCTGGAATAATGAATTTATGGTTCTTGGCTTGAGGGTATAGGAAAGGAAGCCATTGCCAGCTTTGCATGCCTAAACCCGATAGAACCAATACAGGCTGTCCTTGTCCAAATTCACGGACAAACAGTTGTTCGCCATCAGGCATGCGGTAATATGGCATGGTTGTTTCCTTACTTATTGGACTTCTTTCATCACTGGAGATACCCTCAATATTTTTCTCCTGTAGGCAGAAAGAAAAGGGAGTTATAAAAGAAGTCTATTATTGTTGATCAAATGCTTTTAATTGCGGGATCATGCTTTCCAGCCAATTAATCCAGCCGACTTCCAAATCAATTCCAAGTTGTAGAATCATTTTATGGATAAACTGGGTTCGGTCTTGATCTTGCCCATGGGCAAAATCTTTTGCAAAAATAGTTTGGTAAATTTTTAGATTTTCTTTGTGTAAAATCAGATGCCGTTCTAATTCAGGGAGTACAGTATTGCCGCCCAGTTGTGCTTCAGCACGTAACCGAACCATTAGCTCTTCACGTAATTGGGCGGGAGGACTTTGTTTTACCATCCAATCCGCCAATTCAGTACGACCTGATTTTTCAACTTGATAGGTTTTTTTACGGCTCGTGGAGTTGTTGTCCTCAAGAGTGGAAATCCAGTTTTTTTGCTGCATTCCACTGAGTTCACGGTAAATTTGCTGATGCGTTGCATTCCAGAAGAAGCCCATGGAACGGTCAAAGCGACGAGCCAAATCAATCCCGGTACTGGGTTTTTCAATTAAGCTGGTCAATAAAACATGGGCTAAAGACATAAACCACTCAGTCAGTAAAAATTTACTTGATCATTATGCAACATGTTGCATAAAAATCAAATCTGGAATATAAATTATGCAACAAGTTGCATTAAACACCTTATTCGCCAGCTCAAATAGCACGCCAAGGAGATCATATGTCTAATTACCCTCATCTGTTAGCCCCTTTAGATTTAGGTTTTACCACGTTAAAAAATCGTGTCTTGATGGGCTCTATGCACGTAGGCCTGGAAGAAGCTCCGGGTGGTTACGACCGTATGGCAGCATTTTATGCTGAACGTGCTCAAGGTGGTGTGGGGCTGATTGTAACTGGGGGAATTTCACCAAATGATGCGGGGTTGACCTTTGCCGGTGGTGCTAAATTAGACAGCCGTGAAGAAGCTGAAAAGCATCAAGTGATTACTCAGGCGGTGCATGCGGCTGGCGGTAAAATTGCCATGCAGATTTTACATACCGGGCGTTATTCCTATCAGGCCGATCTGGTTGCGCCGTCAGCTATTCAGGCACCGATTAATCCAAGCAAACCGCATGCTTTAACTACCGCTGAAGTGAATCAGACCATTGCAGATTTTGCCCATTGTGCCAAGTGGGCACAATATGCAGGATACGATGGTGTAGAAATCATGGGATCTGAAGGTTATTTGATTAATGAGTTTATTGCTGCACGTACCAATCACCGTGATGATGAATGGGGCGGTAGCTACGAAAACCGGATTCGTTTCCCGATTGAAATTGTGAAACGTACCCGTGAAGAAGTGGGTGAAAACTTTATCATTATTTATCGTCTATCTATGCTGGATCTGGTGGAAGGCGGTTCAACTTTTGAAGAAGTGGTACAACTGGCCAAAGAAATTGAAAAAGCCGGTGCAACCATTATCAATACCGGGATTGGTTGGCATGAAGCACGTATTCCGACCATTGCCACTAAAGTGCCGCGTGCCGCATTTACCTGGGTTACAGAAAAGCTCAAAGGTTTGGTCAAGGTTCCCCTGATTACCTCGAATCGTATCAATACCCCTGAAATGGCCGAGCATGTTTTAGCTTCCGGTCATGCAGACATGATTTCCATGGCACGTCCAATGCTTGCCGATGCATTCTTTGTGCAAAAGGCTGAGCAAGGTCGTAGTGATGAAATCAATACCTGTATTGGCTGTAATCAGGCCTGTCTGGATCATATTTTCTCGATGAAAATAGCCACTTGTTTGGTCAATCCACGTGCTTGTTATGAAACAGAGCTGATCTTTAAAGAATCAGCCATTACAAAAAATATTGCAGTGATTGGTGCGGGACCGGCAGGTTTAAGCTTTGCAACCTATGCAGCTGAACGTGGACATAGAGTCACTATTTTTGAAGCAGCCAATCAGATTGGTGGTCAGTTCAATATTGCCAAAACCATTCCCGGTAAAGAAGAATTCTATGAAACCTTGCGTTATTTCAAACGTAGAATTGAATTACTGCCTAATATTCAATTACGTCTAAATCATCAAGCCACTTATGAAGAACTGAGTCAATCAAACTTTGATGACATCGTCGTCGCTACAGGTGTGACACCGCGTCAATTGGAGATCGAAGGGATTGATCATCCAAAAGTGTTGAGCTATATCGAGGTGTTGAAAGAACGTAAACAGGTTGGTCAACGTGTTGCAATTATTGGTGCAGGCGGTATTGGTTTCGATACGGCTGAATACTTAACCCACGAAGGCGACAGTGCCAGTCTGAATCCTGAAAAATTTTATAATGAATGGGGCATTGATACCGGTTATGAAAATGTCGGTGGTTTGAAAGCAGCTGAATTAGAACCATCAAACCGCGAAATTTACTTATTACAGCGTAAAACCAATTCCGTAGGTGCAGGCTTGGGTAAAACCACAGGCTGGATTCACCGTACAGGTTTAAAACACCGTGAAGTAAAAATGGTGGCGGGCGCAAGCTATGAAAAAATAGATGATCAGGGTTTACATATTCTAGTCAATGGTCAGCCGACCATTTTAGAAGTGGATCATGTAGTGATTTGTGCAGGTCAGGAACCCTTTACCGCCATGTTTGATCAATTGAAAGCGGATGGTAAAAATGTACATTTGATTGGGGGAGCTAAAGAGGCGGGTGAATTGGATGCAAAACGTGCGATTCGTCAAGGGGCTGATTTGGCGGCCGTGATTTAGAAAATAAATAGACCTCTCCCTAACCCTCTCCTAAAAGGAGAGGGAATTTTCTTAGGTTTTAAATTAGGAATAAATAGAATTCAAAAATGGATTTAAATAAAGGAAATAAAAATGGCTTTAACAAATACTCAAGCATCGGTTCAACGTTGGCATGAAGTGCTGCAAACAGGCGATATGTCTATTTTAAACGAATTACTGGCAGAAGATGTGGTGTTCCGTTCACCGGTGGCCTTTAACCCTTATCCGGGTAAGCAGGTGGTGACTTTTATTTTAAGTAATGTGATTCAGATCTTTGAAAACTTTACTTACCATCGTGAATTTTATACAGAAGATGGGATGAATGTGGTGCTAGAGTTTTCAGCGAATGTTGGTGATAAAAAGCTTAAAGGCATTGATATGATTCGTTTTAATGAGCAAGGTCAAATTGTCGATTTTGAAGTGATGCTGCGTCCTAAAAGTGGTCTGGAAGCGTTGGCGGCACAGATGGGACAACGTATGGCAGCTTTTATGCCAAAAGCATAAATTAAGACTATAGTAGAGATATACACAGTCAATGGAATGAGCTGTGCTAAATTTTTGTAGTTGCCTCATTTTTAAGGTGGAGCGAATATGAAGTTTCTAGTCAAAAAAATCACTCTATTGGCGCAAAATCTTGTCGATCAAATGACAGGTGCAGAATTACCTACACTTTATTTTGATCCACAAGGTGAAGCGCGGCAAATGCTCGATGTCTTACCTCAGCTGAAACAGAAGTATCGTCCGACACCGTGGTTGTCGAATACGCATTTGCATTTAATGTATTTCGACTTAATCAAAAAGAAAACCATTCAGCTTAAATATGATGCCATTGAACAGTTGTACATGGCGGATGGCGGGATCACAGGGGTGGTCTGGTACGGGCATGATCTGCCGGTAGATACCCCGACCATTATATTAATGCATACCCTGACTGGCACCCCAGAAAGTATGTCAGAACTGGTGCGTGATTTACATCAACATACAGGCTGGCGTGTAGCATTGTGTTTGCGCCGTGGTCATGCCAACTTACCCATGCCGATACCAAAGATTTCTATTTTCGGTTCAACAGATGATTTGCGTGAACAAATTCAGCATATTCAAGGGAAATTTCCCGATTCCCCTTTATATGCGGTAGGTTCATCGGCAGGCACAGGATTGTTGGTGCGCTATTTGGGGGAAGAGGGTGAACAAACGCCATTTAAAG
>JBLZXS010000197.1:0-6513 GCA_050285325.1 Acinetobacter sp. | reverse complement strand
TTCACTGGTTTCATTTAAATGCGGCCTTTTCATGTACCCACCAAAATTCGAACAACTACGAATCATCAGCGTGCCCGATTGATGCGGTGGTAATACCTCACCGTGATCATCCACAATTTTAACTTCAACACCAGGCAGTGGTAGTCCATCGGTATTAAATGAACGCTCATCATCATCTTCAGGGCGAGTCGTCGTTACAGCGCCACACTCAGTCATACCCCAAGCTGAAATGACTTTAACGCCCATATTTTGACGTGCTTTTTGAACCAGCGTGCTTGGAATTGGCGCACCCGCACATAAGAATAACTTCAAGCTATCTAACGATTGGTGGGTATCTAATACCGCTTCAGATAAATCATTTAAAAATGGAGTAGAGGCCATGGTAAAGGTAACTTGATGCTTATGAATCAATTCAATGGCAGTATTTACATCCCAAACATCCTGTAACACGGCTTTAGCTTTTAACAAAACCGGCATAATTAAGCCGTACATAAAGCCTGTTTGGTGGGCCATTGGCGAACCCATAAAAATCACGTCGTCTTTGCTTAAATGTAAACGCTTGGCATACGGTACAATATTGGAAAATAAAGTATTTGCTGAATGCATAACACCTTTGGGTTCGCCTGTAGTGCCTGAAGTAAATACCAGTTGAGCAATATCGTCAGCCGTAATCGTGACATCATTTAGAGTATTTAAGATTTGTGGGTCATTATCTAGACCGTGATTTAATAATAATTTTTCAAAGCTATTCTCACCCTCTCCACCCACTACAACGACATGCTCTAGGCTTTCAGTATTTTTCTGTAATTGATAGGCCAGTTTTTCATGATCAAACTTACGAAAGACTTTAGGTACAATGAACACTTTACTTTCACTATGTTTCAACATAAATGAAAGTTCGCGCTCTCTGAAAATTGGCATCAGCGGATTAAGGATTGCGCCTATACGACGACAAGCGATATACAATAAAGTGAACTCCCACCAGTTGGGTAACTGGCAAGAGACAATATCTTGCTTTTGAACACCTAAACGCTTCAGTCCCAAGGAAATTTTATTGGCAGTATGCAGCATTTCCCGATAGGTAAAGCTTTTTTCAGACTGATCTTCAGTTTTATAACTGACCAATGCCACTTTGTCAGGATATTGCTGTACCGCTTCATTCAGTGACTGAAGGATGGTTTTATTTAACCAATAGCCTTGTTGCAACATTTCTTCCCGACGTGGGGGTAAAAGAACCGCATCGAAATCCATTCCATAACTCCAATTTTATAATTATCCAATTGTTCTCTTTGTTAAATCACACAATAGACGTCAGCCATCAAATTGCAGATCCAAATTCTCCAGATTGCTCAAATCGCTATTTGAACAATCTGAAATATTGATTACGAATGACTGGGATGCGTTCATCTTAGGCCGGTACCGCTTTGCGTCCTGCTTTTTTACGCGCAATAATGGTTTTCATGATTTGTGCTGTACCATCCCCAATCTGGAAGCCCAGTACATCACGCATGCGTTGTTCCATCACACCACGGTCATAACCGGCATGACCAAAGGTGAGCAAGCATTGATGAATCACGTCATAAGCCAGTTTCGGTCCCCACCACTTACACATCCCGGCTTCGGAAGTGTGCGGTAAGTCATGATCTTTTAGCCACAAGGTTTGCAAGCAGAGTAAACGCGCCGCTTCTACCTGGGTTTCGTACTCGGCCAATGGATGTGACACCCCTTGGAATGCTGTCAAGGGCTGACCAAACGCTTCACGTTGAGCTGCATATTCCCACGCTTCATCCAGACTGACACGCGCCACCGCCAAAACCTGTAAACCAATCAAGGCACGTGAAAAGTCAAAACCTTGCATGACTTGAACAAAGCCTTTGTTTTCATCACCGAGACGGTGATTGACCGGTACACGCACATTATCAAAAAAGATAGAACCACGACCAATGGCACGCTGACCATGACAATCAAAACGCGTGGTGCTAATTCCGGGTAAATCCATCGGAACCAGTAAGGCTGTTACACCATGCGCTCCATCTTCATTGGCGCCAGTACGGCCAAACACCACCGATGCATCGGCCTGATCGGCAGCAGAAATTGAGGTTTTTTCACCATTAATCACATATTCATCGCCATCACGTTCGATTCTTAAACGCAGGTTAGCAGCATCTGAACCACCACGCGGTTCGGTCAGAGCAATTGAAAAAATCGCTTCACCCGCAGTGAGTTTTTTTAGCCAAGGCTCTACCACTTCAGGTTGTCCATGTTCAGCCAGAATCTGGCCATTTAGCGAAGCGAGCAGATTGATATAGGAAAAACTTAAATCTGCTTTGGCCACTGCCTCGTGGATAATCCCTGCAGCCAGACGACCCATTCCCTGACCACCGTACTGTTCAGGCAATTCCGGCGCAATAAAACCCATTTCACCCATTTTCTTGACCAGGTCACGATCAAAGATTCGACTTTGATCGCGCTCTAAAAAACCAGGTGCAATAAATTTTTGTGCAAATTTTTCAGCAGTTTCTGCTAAAAATTCTAAGTCTTCCGTGATATAAGGATTTTTAGTCATGCCTTATTTTCCTTATTTGTAGAACTTACGAAATTCAGGTTGGCGTTTTTCCTTAAGTGCATTAACGCCTTCACGTGACTCTTCTGTATCGTAATACAATTTCAGTGCGTACATGCCCATCCCGGCAATCCCCGCCTGATGTGCGGTATCCATATTGAAGCTACGTTTGGCAATCGCAATCGCGGTCGGACTACGCTGACAAATTTCTTCTGCCCATGCTTGGACTTCGGCATCCAATTGATCTGCAGGTACACATTTATTCGCCAGTCCAATCTCCACTGCTTCTTGACCGCTGTAACGACGGCACATATACCAAATTTCACGGGCTTTTTTCTCACCCACGACTCGAGCCAAATATGCTGTGCCATAACCGGGGTCCACTGATCCCATTTTCGGTCCAACCTGACCAAAAATGGCTTTATCTGAACAAATGGTCAAATCGCAAATGGTGGCCAATACATTACCGCCCCCAATTGCATAACCTTGTACCCGTGCAATCACCGGTTTAGGGACATCACGGATTGCGGTATGCAGCTCTTCCATCGGCAAGCCAATGGTGCCGCGACCATCATAATTGCCATCATGCGCAGACTGGTCACCCCCCGTACAGAATGCCTTCTCACCCGCGCCAGTGAGGACAATTGCCCCCACGTCACGGTCATAGCCTGCCTTATTTAAGGCTTTAATTAATTCATCACAAGTGGTACCACGGAAAGCATTCATTTTTTCTGGACGATTGATGGTGATCCAAGCCACACCGTTTTTTACTTCGTATAAGATATCTTCAAAATTCATTTTATTGCTTCCTGTATTTCTGTATCTGACTTTTATTTTGCATACTGATTAATGAGTGGAGCTTAACCATTCATGGTTAAACCGCCAGAAACACTGAGTACTTGTCCGGTAATAAAACTCGCATCATCACTTAAGAAAAAGGCGATTGAAGACGCCAAATCTTCGGGTTGACCCAAACGGCCGAGTGGAATTGCGCGAACAAAAGCTTCACGTAATTTTTCCGGATTAGACGCACCTTCCGTGACACCTGCAAGCAAAGCGGTATCGGTTGGTCCCGGACAAATCACATTGATTTTGATGTTGTTACGAGAATGTTCACGGGCCAGCGTTTTAGAAAATGAAAGCAGTCCACCTTTGCATGCGGCATATACCGCCTCACCCGAAGAACCGACACGTGCGGCATCAGAAGCAATATTGACAATGCTTCCAGAGTTGCGTTCTACCATGCCTTTGAGTACTGCAAAGTGCATGTTCAGCATACCGACCAGATTGATCTGAATCAGTTTGTCCCATTCTTGCGGATTGCTTTTGACAAAGGGTTTGAAAATATCCCAGCCTGCGTTATTGACCAACCCATCAATCGGTCCAAGTTCTGCTTCTATTTGCTGAACTGCCTGTTCTACGACATCGCTTTGGGTAATATCACACTGAACCGCTAAAGCTTGACCATGCTGGTTGTTAATTTCATTAGCCAGTTTTTCTGCCGCTTCAAGGTTCATATCAAAGATCGCCACTTTGGCACCTTCTTCAGCCAAACGTCGGCAGGTTGCCGAACCAATTCCACCTGCACCACCGGTCACGACTACAACCTTATTCTTCAATCCTTTCATGTGTCTCTTCCTGCTGTATTTTTATCAAATTTGCCTGGCTATTTTTTAATTTAGCGACTGTTTTAAATACAATAGAATCAGAATGATTTTATGTCAATATGTTTACATAAATTAAGTTCATATATTTATTTTATTCATTATTGTTAGTAACTTAATTACGATATCAATTAAATACATTGACATATAACATAATTTACTTTTAGATTTCACTCTAGTGACACAGGTATTACAGGAAAAAGAAGGTTGTATGACAGCACGCTTTTAAAGACGAATGATCTACTAATCCTATAACGCCTTTAATGCTTCTCAGCATCAGGAATTTTATTTATGCAAGATACCTATAAGGTATACTCTTTTTTATTTAAACGCTTTGATCTGGGTGGTCTTTAGAATGAGTGATGCTTTACAGAAAAATTATGATCAATCTTTATATGCTGCCCACAATAGACTTTTTTTTAGATTGTTTCAGGTGGGTAATACGTTAGACCGAAAGTGCTCGAATGAACTGGGTATTTCTCCTGTGCACTGGGCAGTGCTGGGCGCGTTGTCCCGGCCGCACGTGACGTCAGGAATGTCATTTTCAGACTTGACTGAGTATCTGGGGGTCAGTCGTCAAAATCTGGATGCTGTTTTAAAGCGACTGGAACGTGATGGCTTGGTACAGCGTATTATTGATGAACATGACAGACGTGCAAAAAATGTCGCCATGACCAGTGACGGTTTCCAAGCTTGGGATAAATTACAGGATAATTTTTTTAATTTTTATGGTCAGGCTTTAAACAAAATTTCTTTTGATGATGTGGTGACTTTGATTCATCTTTTAAATAAAGTTAACGACGGGCTAAAAAGCATTCAACTTGAGAATGCATCATCAGATCGTTAAGGTAATGAAGTTTTAGCTATAAATAAACTTAAACCAGATTATACAATAAGCCCCTAATAGTTATTACTAGCGACTAAAAGCATATAAAAACAAAAAATCCTCCCAAGAATAGGAGGATTTTTTTATTGTCTGTGTCGATTAATTCTAGTTGAAATTATACAAATTCAGTTTATTACTTAATTTCGAGGTGTTTGATTAAGCGTTCCAGATCATCAGCAGAAAGTTGTCCAATGTACGTTAGGTGGGTTTTATGGAGAGGCAACTGATATGTTTGTACTGTATCAATCCAGGATGGCTTTTTTAAGCCTGCCTGTTGCCAGTTTTTAATTTCCACATATTTACTCTTGATAAAAGCAGACTTATTTTCGTACTGGCTGCTTAAACGGAATACTACATAGTCGGTATCCGTTTGGCGAATATACAAAACAGGTCTGGTCTTACCATCGGCAATATCTGTAAAGCCAACATAAGCCCAATATAGTTGTTGGACCATTAGTAACCGCCATCATCTTCTAAAAAAGCAGCAGCATCCGCATCGTTAGATACTTTTACGCTTGGAATATTATGGCTGACGGCAATTAATCTTGCTGTATTGAAATCCTCGTCACCCACCTGAGTAGTGACTGGTATTTTGCCAGTACGTGCAATTTCTGCGTAAACCATGCTAAGTACGGTGGCAGGGGTCAGACCAACTTTCGCCATAATGTATTCTGCTGATTCCATGATTGCCTGATCAACCGTGTATTGAACTCGTTTTTTTACAAATGTAGTCATAATATACTCCGTACATACCACTAAATGCCATTTTATGCCTTAAAATGGCATGGGTCAAACTTGTTCTTCTTACTGTGCACTTTCACTTAAAACAGAAAAAGCCGATTTAATTTAATCGGCTTGTTATATCCAAATTTATACCTGTATAAAAACCATGCTATCAATAAAAGCCCTTATACAACTGGTTTAGATGGGTGTTCGGATAGTTTTTATATAAAACTCACTAGAAAGAGTCGATATGGGATTATTTATACATTTTTATAAATTTTGGAATCATAAGCAAGAATGATCCTAAAATTCTCTGATCCGACAATTTCTACAGAATAGGCAGCATTCATAATCAAAAAATCTAAACTCAGAACATAGGGAACACTTTAAAAAAATCAATGAAAATTTTATTTAATCGGACACTTAAAAAACAATCTTTCAATCTTCAAAAAAACAAAATATCCTAACTTCAAGAAAAAGCTGGGTTAGCATAGCTAAACCAGCCTAGGGGGCTGCTAGAAACTTTAACCCAGTGAAGAATAACCATCCAAACAGGGTTTATTTTTAGCGAATTAATTACAGAATGCAGCAATGCCGGTCTGTGCACGCCCCAGAATCAGGGCATGCACGTCATGGGTGCCTTCATAGGTGTTCACCACTTCCAGATTGACCAGATG
>JBLZXS010000196.1:0-3204 GCA_050285325.1 Acinetobacter sp. | reverse complement strand
TCAATTTTTCAAAAATACGATAACGATAGGTATTCACGGTTTTGACACTGACAAAAAGTTTATCGGCAATTTCTTGGGCACTAATACAATTCACCACCATCATCGCGACCTGCATTTCACGTTCAGAGAGTGCATCAAATGGCGATTGCTGGGTATCTGAAAGATATGAACTGGCCAGTTGCTCGGCAATGTCTGCACTGAAATATTTGCCACCTTGCATGACTTTATTGATGGCACGAACCATTTCGGTTACAGGTGCACCCTTGGTGATATAACCTTTCGCGCCTGCTTTGAGCAACAAGGAGGGATAAGGTTCTTCAGCCAGGCCACTCACCGCGACCACTTTGGTTTCAGGTGCGGTTTGCAGCAGGCGGCGAGTCGTTTCTACCCCCCCAATGCCCGGCATATTAACATCCAGTAAAACCACATTGGGATGATGGTGACGAACTAAGGTAATCGCTTCTTCCCCAGATTCAGCCTGACCAATCACTTGCACATCCGCATGGTCTTCGAGCATTCGGCAAATCCCGGTACGTACTAATTCATGATCATCTACTACTAAAACTGTGATCACCTATTTCTCCCCTCATATAAAAAAAGCATGTTTTTTGTTACATAAAGCAAAATAAGCTTGCAATGAAATGACAAAATTAGCAATCCTATTATTAATCTTTAAGTGAAATGTTATACACAATGTCGTGAGCTAAAAAAATGTTCACCTTTGTGTCTAAATGTAAGGCATATTTGAGGTAATACACAAATGTATCTTGCCTCCATGAGTTGAGTAAACCATCGTGAAAAATTCGAACAAGTCTTTAATGCATGTGCTAGGTATGTCTATCCTACTTAGCATGAGTTCAACCAGTTTTGCAGAACTGGTCATGAATGCTTCTGGAGGCACAGGTCAAGCTGCTTTAAACTGGTCTTCTGAAGATGCCAAACAATTACTCAATGGCGATGGTTCGTCATTGAGCGAGGAACCAACGCCACAAGGTTCAACTAAAATTACCACTTCGGTGCGTAGTTCTAATGGTGTGGTAAGTAATTCTGCACCTAAAACTGTACAAATTTTAGATAATTCAGGTTTTAGCAATCAACCTTCAGTTAATGCCCGTGCTGCTTTGGTCATGGATGGTCAGACGGGTGAGGTTTTATATAGTAAAAATAGTAATACTGCTTTTCCGATTGCCTCGATTACCAAGCTGATGACTGCAGTGGTGATTGCCGATGCCCGTTTAAATATGTCGGAAAAAATTACCTTAACTCAAGCGGATTTTTCGTGTTCAGGCTGTAAAAGTTCAAGTTCCACTTTACGCGCTGGTGATAGTATGAATCGTGCGGAAGCACTTTTATTTGCGTTGATGAAGTCTGAGAATCCTGCTGCTTCTGCATTGGCACGCACTTTCCCAGGTGGTCGCGCAGCCTTTATCTCCGCAATGAATGCAAAAGCAAAAGCTCTGGGTATGAATTCAACCCATTATTTAGAGTCAACCGGTTTGCATCCAGGCAATGTTGCTTCTGCGCGTGATTTAGGGATTTTGGTAAATACAGCATCCCAATACGGTTTAATCCGTCAATTTTCAACCACACCAAGCTACGACTTTAATTTGGGTTACCGAGTGTTGAAATCAAACAACACCAATGCTTTGGTGCGTAATGGCGGCTGGAATATCAATATTTCAAAAACCGGTTATATCAATGAAGCAGGACGTTGTGTCGTCATGCATACCACCTTAAACAATCGTCCAGCGGTGGTGGTGTTGCTGGGTGCAGATTCATCTGCTGCACGTACCAATGATGCAACCCGTTTAATGAATTGGGCCAGCCAGTTACCTAAACGTATTTAATTCGCAAGTAAAAGATATTCGAATATTATTTTGAATATCTTCAATTAAAAAAGCCCTGCATTTGCAGGGCTTTTTTATGACAAAATGAATTACATATTGGAAAGAATAGAGTCTTTCACTTCATTCATAGTGGCATCAATCGATAACATCACGGCATCAGAACAATGTTTGATGGCAGTATCTGGGTCTTTCAAACCGTTACCGGTAACAGTACAAACAATCACTGAACCTTCTTTAATTTTACCCGCTTTAATGTCACGGATGGCACCACCCACAGACGCTGCAGAAGCAGGTTCTACGAATACGCCTTCGTACATTGAAAGTAAACGCTGTGCTTCAAGAATCTCGGTATCAGTCAGTTCATCAAACCAACCATTTGAATCACGAACTACGGCTTTCGCATGGTTCCA
Source organism: Acinetobacter sp. (assembly GCA_050285325.1). Taxonomy (GTDB): domain Bacteria; phylum Pseudomonadota; class Gammaproteobacteria; order Pseudomonadales; family Moraxellaceae; genus Acinetobacter. The sequence goes on along the minus strand of JBLZXS010000196.1, from coordinate 947 downwards.
GCTTTGCGGGTTACCAATACGAATCGCTGTTGCTACAGTTTCAGGATTTGCTACAGGACCGCCACGCAAGAAGGGTGCCGCGCCAGCCGCCTGATAACCCGCCATGATTGGAAGACCGGCAGGTTTAGGACCCGTGAACTGATCTGTTTCAGCATCGTAAATCACTTGCTCAAACTGTTCTTTAGGCTGGTTAGCAACTGCTTCGGTATAACCCATCCAGTGAGCAGTAATGTTACCTGCATTACCTACAGGTAAGCAGTGGTAATCAGGTGCGCGACCTAAAGCTTCAACAATTTCATAAGCAATGGTTTTTTGACCTTGCAAACGGTACGGGTTGATTGAGTTGACAATCGTTACCGGTGCCTGGTCAGCCACTTCTTTCACCAGACGCATACCGTCATCGAAGTTACCGCGGATTTGCATGGTGATGGCACCGTACATCATTGCTTGTGCCATTTTACCCATGGCAATTTTGCCTTCCGGGATTAACACAAATGCTTTGATGCCTGCGCGTGCCGCATACGCCGCTGCAGCAGCAGAAGTATTACCGGTAGATGCACAGATAATCGCTTTAGAGCCTTCTTCAACCGCTTTGGTGACTGCCATGGTCATACCACGGTCTTTAAATGAACCCGTCGGGTTTAAGCCTTCGTACTTCACATAGATTTCAACGTCTTTACCAATAATGCGTGGAATGTTCTCAAGCTTGATCAGTGGTGTATTACCTTCACCTAAAGAGATAGCACGAGTGGTTGCAGACACTGGTAAACGGTCGCGATAGCGGTCAACTAAACCAGTATAACGATTGGCATTAGACATGATGATGTTCCAATTGTGTGTAGAGCTTGGCAAGGGGGTAGATATTCCCCCTGACCCGATTAATTATCAAGCGATTCTAAACGAATTCGTACAATTTCGCCATGAATGACGGGCAATGCTTGAATTTG
>JBLZXS010000195.1:0-3132 GCA_050285325.1 Acinetobacter sp. | reverse complement strand
ATGAATGAAGCTGTTCCCTCGGTTGTTGCGATTGACATTGGGACACACAAAGTTTCAGTTTTGATTGGTAAGGTACATGCGCCAGACAATATCCAAGTGATTGGGATGGCAACCGCTCGTAACCGAGGCATGAATAAAGGAAAAATTGTAAGTCTCGATAAAGTCATTACTGCAATTAAAAATGCCGTACAAGAAGCAGAAGATATGGCTGAATGCCGGGTGCATTCCGCTTGGATTTCAATTCCAAGTGCAGAGTTAAAAAGTTTTTATGCGTCAGGTCGTACTCCAATTGAAAATAGCGACCACACCATCACCACCAGTGAGGTTGTACGAGCGCTTGAGCTGGCCAAGGCCAGTCATTTGACTTCAGATCATTATTTGGTGAGTGCAGTACCATTAGGCTTTGAATTGGATGATTCGGCAGAATGGGTGCAAAATCCGATTCGCATGTCTGCCCATAGCATGATCGGGCATTATCAGTTGATGATGTTGCCAATCAGCACCATGCAGAATCTGGATCGTGCGCTTAAAGGTGCCAACATTGGTGTGGAAAAAATGGTAGTGTCTTGTTTAGCCACTGCAGAAGCCAGCTTGCTCAAAGATGAAAAAGAGTACGGTGCATGTTTGGTGGATATTGGGGCGGGTACGACCAATATTGCAGTCTATCTAGATGGCCGTCTGGCATTGACACATACTTTGCAGCGCGGTGGTGAGCATGTTACCCGTGATATTGCGGCTGTGCTGCAAACCACGACTGAAGAAGCGGAACGAATTAAGTTGTTGTATGGTTGTGTTGACCTGAAAGTGGTGAAACCCGATCATATGATTCAATTCCAGGGCATTGATGGTCCACAAACCATCAGTCGTATTGAATTGGCAGAAATTATTATTGCGCGTTATGAAGAAATCTTGACTCAAGTTCATCAAGAATTACAACGCAATGGTGCGATTCATGGTTTATATCATGGTGTGGTACTAACAGGGGATGCAAGCCAGATCGAAGGAATGGTTAACTTGGCACGTCATTTGTTGGGGGTTTCAGCTCATCTAGGTAATCCACCCGTACAAGTACATGCTGATGAACAACATCAGGCGGCTTTGCGTCGTTCGCAATATGCAACTGCTGCCGGATTGTTGATGTTTAGTCAAAGTGATACGCAAGATACCATTGTAGAACCTACAGATCCTGAAAAACTGTCTGTTTTTAAGCGAGTAGGTCGAGCATGGTCGGCATTAAATAATCAGTTAAAATCGATATTTTAAGTTGAATTTATTGGGAATATTGTTAGGAAGTTGTACGTCTAACGGCTTGCACTTGACAAGCGTGTAGTTGGACAGCATCCTAAAACATAATTTTTTATTAAGATCAAGGCAGTATACGGGCTTAAGTGACTGCCAATTACGAATTAGGAAATCCAAAGGTCATGGCCTCATTTGAATTTTTAGAAGATGATCAAAACGATAGCAACGGTCAAGCCCGTTTCACTGTGTTTGGTGTAGGTGGTGCTGGTGGGAATGCTGTACAACATATGCTTGAATCCGACATTCAAGGTGTAAAATTTGTTTGTGCCAATACTGACAAACAAGCTTTAGACCGCATGAATGCCCAATTCAAAATCCAGTTAGGTGAACAAAGCACACGTGGTTTGGGTGCCGGCGCAAATCCGCAAGTGGGTCAAACTGCTGCTGAAGAAAGCCGTGAAATCATTCGCCAACACCTTGAAGGTACGGATATGGTGTTTGTGACTGCCGGAATGGGTGGCGGTACAGGTACCGGTGCTGCGCCTGTGGTTGCTGAAATTGCCAAAGAAATGGGCATTTTGACAGTTGGTGTGGTGACGACTCCATTTAACTTCGAAGGTAAACGCCGTCAGCAATCTGCTGAAAAAGGTATTGAAGCTTTAGAAGCGCACGTTGATTCTTTAATCATTATTCCTAACCAACGTTTGCTTAAAGTATTCCGCGATATTTCAATGAAAGACGCGTATAAAAAAGCCGATGACGTATTGCTCAATGCCGTACGTAGTATCTTTGATCTTGTGGTTCGTCCAGGTCACATCAACCTTGACTTCGCCGATTTGAAAACTGCCATGAGTACGCGTGGTTATGCGATGATGGGTGTGGGTTCAGGCCGTGGTGAAACCCGTGCGCGTCAAGCTGCTGAACAAGCGATTCGTAGTCCACTGCTCGATAACGTAACGATTATGAATGCCAAAGGTATTTTGATTAACGTGACCGGTGGTGATGACGTGACTTTCGGTGAAATTGAAGAAATTACCGATGTAGTTAACCAAATTGTCGATTTGGATGAAGGTCAGGTGTTCTATGGCACGGTATTCGATCCAGATGCACGTGATGAATTGAGCGTAACGGTGATTGCGACAGGTTTGACCCGTAATTCAGCAGATTCTGCTGATACGGTGAAACGCCCATCTGCACAGTCTGCAACCCGTCCTGCAAATAATCATGTTGCGCATGCTGTGGTTGAAGATGACGATGTTCCAGCAATTCAGCGTCAAAACAATGAAGCGGGAACCGCTGCTGCTCCTGCGGTAGGTACAGCGCGTCCAACGCCAATGAGCATTCAAGATTACTTGAAAAATCAGCAACGTAAATAAAGATCAGTTTATGCCAACTGCATAAACTCAACATAAAAGGTAGTCATAAGGCTACCTTTTTGTTTTTTATCAATGGCTAAATATGCTAACGTATAGCGGTTTTATGAGCAGATGATAGAAAACATGTTGAAACAACGTACCTTACAGCGTGTCGTGAAAGCGAGCGGTATTGGTCTTCATAGTGGGCAAAAAGTGCTAATTAACTTTGTGCCGCACCATGTGGATGGGGGAATTGTGTTTCGACGTATTGACTTAAATCCACCTGTGGATATTCAAGCCAATGCCATGCTGATTCAAGAAGCATTCATGTGCTCCAATCTGGTTCAAGAAAATGCCAAAGTTGGTACCATTGAGCATGTCATGAGTGCGATTGCTGGACTCGGAATCGATAATCTGATTATTGAAGTCTCTGCTTCTGAAGTTCCAATTATGGACGGCAGTGCAGGTCCATTTATCTATTTATTGATGCAAGGCGGCCTTGTCGAACAAAATGCACCGAAAAAATTTATAAAAA
>JBLZXS010000194.1:0-21470 GCA_050285325.1 Acinetobacter sp. | reverse complement strand
TGCAGGGAAGAATGATGGACGGTATTTGCGTAATTCTTTCATCACCGCAGGTAAGTCACGCGGGTTTGGAATCAGAATGTTGGCTTGACCTTTATACATCCCGTACATCGCACAAACCATGAATGCAAAAATGTGATAAAGCGGTAATGCACAGAAAATACGGTCATCTTTAGCACCGTCTTGTGCACCAAATTTACTTTGGAAAATACCGTCACACTGCAACATGTTCGCAACAAGATTACGATGCGTCAGTTCTGCACCTTTAGAAACACCCGTAGTACCACCAGTGTATTGCAATACAGCAGTATCACTTAAAGTGAGGCTTGGACGTTTATAGTTGCTTGCACTGACTTTAGACATTGCAGCATTAAATTTGACATGTCCTGGAATATCCCAAGCCGGAATTTGCTTACGTACCGAACGCAATACAAAGTTCACTAATGTGCCTTTTAATGCACCGAGCATATCGCCAACAGAAGCCACCACCACATGCTTCACAGGTGTTTTACCAATGATTGCTTGATAAACACTTGCAAAGTTTTCAATGATCACCAATGCTTCAGCACCAGAATCATTCAGTTGGTGTTCAAGCTCACGTGAAGTGTAAAGCGGATTTACGTTGACCAGCACCAAGCCTGCACGGAATACACCCAATGCCACGACTGGATATTGCAATACATTCGGCATCATCACCGCAACGCGACTTCCTTTCGCCAAACCTAAACTTTGTAAATAGGTGGCAAACTTACGGCTTGCTTCTTCTAGTTCATTAAATGTTAAGACTTTATCCATGAAGATAAAGGCATCACGTGAACCAAATTTTTGAAAATTACGTTCAAAAACATCATTAAGTGAGGTATTTTCTGGTGGTAATTCTACAGTTTCCGGAATCCCTGTTTTCTGGTATTCAGCGAACCAAATCTTTTCCATAATGCCCTTCTCTCCAATCTGTAATCCCTAGTTTTCAACTGTTTTTTAATGTTATGCGTCATTATTTAACTTGTTTATGCATAACATGGCATCCATTTTCACGAATACGAATCATATATAACGTATTTTGATCAATGGATGCTAGTTTTATCTTTGAATGAACAGTTTATTTGCTTTTTGATATCCCCGTGGTAACAGTTGACCTTTAGTCGCTCTTTTACCAATATACTTCTGAAGATCATCACCTTTTAATTTTAATTGCTGCTGTCCTGCAACCACTTGAATTATTTCATTTAAAGAAAGCAATGTCATGGACAAAATTTGTTCTTTCGCTTCAAGTTGTATCAACTTGTTTCCTTTACCTTTGTTCAGTACTGGTAATTCTGCCAAATCAATCACCAATAAACGGCCAGCGGTACTCAGGATCGCTAAATGGGTATGGGTATCCACCGTTTGCAAAGGTAAGGCTTTTGCATCATCCGATACGGTTAAGAAAGCTTTACCTGCTTTAGCACTGGTATCGAGCTGTTTTGCATTGGATTTAAAGCCGTAGCCTTTAGAACTCACTGCAATAACTTCCTGCTCATCCTCCGCAATCAGCACTTGAATAAAACCAATGCCATTTGCGGGAGCAAGTTTGGAACTTAAAGGCTCACCCAAACCACGTGCCGATGGCAAACTGTTAATCGCCAGTGCATAACTGCGCCCGGTTTCATCCAGTACGTAAGTGCGCTGATTTGATTTACCGGTTGCATGACTTAAATATTGATCCCCTGCTCGGAAATTCAGGTTTTCTGCATCCACGTCATGCCCTTTGGCACAGCGAATCCAGCCCGCTTCCGACAATACTACGGTGACAGGATCAGCCGGCATCAGGTCTTGTTCACTAATCGCGGCAGCTTCTGCGCGTTGCACGATTGGCGAACGTCGGTCATCACCAAATTTCTTGGCATCGTCTTTCAGTTCGGTAATGATCAGATTCTTCAAGGATTCCGGATTTGCCAATTGTTCACGAATAATGGCAGCGCGTGCTTCCAATTCTTCCTGTTCACGGCGAATTTCCATTTCTTCAAGTTTTGCCAAATGACGTAACTTGAGTTCCAGAATGGCTTCGGCCTGAATTTCATCAATCCCGAAATGCGCGATCAGCTCAGCTTTTGGATGATCTTCTTCACGAATGATGCGAATCACTGTATCCAGATCCAGATACGCAATCAAAAGACCGGCCAAGATATGCAGGCGCTTTTCAATTTTATTTAAATGGTATTGCAGACGACGGGTCACGGTATTTTTACGGATTTCAATCCATTCCAGTAAAATACGGCGAATCGATTTTACTTGCGGACGACCATCAGCACCAATCATGTTCATATTGACACGGTAGCTGGATTCCAGATCAGTGGTTGCGAACAAGTGACTCATCACCGCTTCGGCATCAATACGATTGGAACGCAGCACAATCACCAAACGCGTTGGATTTTTATGATCGGATTCGTCCCGAACATCGCTCACCAAAGGCAGTTTCTTCGCCTGCATTTGATCGGCAATTTGGGTGATGATTTTTGAACCCGACACCTGATACGGCAGCTCGGTAATCACGATTTCATTTTTTTCAATGCTATACACCGCACGCATGCGATAACTGCCACGACCAGTGGTCTGAATTTTTAATAAATCCTCAGCCGAGGTAATAATTTCCGCTTTGGTCGGTAAATCCGGTGCCGGAATATATTCGGCAACCTTTTCATCGCTTAAGTTTGGATTACGAATCAGCGCGATGGTGCCTTTAATCACTTCACGCAAGTTGTGTGGCGGAATATCGGTTGCCATACCCACCGCAATACCGGTAGTACCATTTAACAAAATATTCGGTACACGTGCAGGTAAATTCACCGGTTCTTTCATGGAGCCATCAAAGTTGTCCTGCCAATCACAGGTGCCTTGACCTAATTCAGACAACAGCACTTCACTGTAAAGCGAAAGCTTGGCTTCGGTATAACGCATTGCTGCAAAAGATTTCGGATCATCGGGTGAACCCCAGTTGCCCTGACCTTCAATGAAAGGATAACGATAGCTAAAAGGCTGTGCCATCAGCACCATCGCTTCATAACAAGCAGAGTCACCATGCGGATGGTACTTACCCAGTACATCACCTACGGTACGGGCAGATTTTTTTGGCTTGCCACTATGCTTTAAGCCCAGTTCACTCATCGCATACACAATACGGCGCTGCACCGGTTTTAAACCATCACTGATATGCGGCAATGCACGATCCATAATCACGTACATGGCATAGTTAAGGTAAGCTTGTTCAGTAAATTCTGCTACGGAACGATTTTCTGTCGCATGATGCACAAGGCTGGTCATAAAAGCGTGAAATCCTAAATAATTCGTTTTTGTATCTACGTTGTTATGCTAAGTCGCAGGTGCAGTCTATACAAGGGCAGTACTGAACACTCTGCGACAAATTGTGTCTTATGGCCTAAAAATATCCACTTTATAATGTTCGATCAACTAAAAAATCAGCAATCTTATAAACCCATCGATTCTAAAGTCTTGCCTTTGGTTTCTTCACCTAAGACTAAAATCACCAAAGCCACAGCGAGTAACACTACGGTAAACATCATGAAGACATGACTAAAGCCATTGTTCATCACCATCATATGGGTGACCACCATCGGTGCCACAATCCCGCCCATACGACCAACCGCAGAAGCCCAACCCGAACCAAAGGCACGAATATTGGTTGGATACTGCTCTGGCGTATAGGTATAAAGCACCCCCCATGCACCCAAGTTGAAGAAGGACATCAGACAACCCCAGAACATAATCATGTTTACGGTATCGGCTTGGCCAAAGAAATAAGCCGAAACGGCACACATGCCAATAAAACCGGCCAGTGTGGCTTTACGTCCCAGTTTTTCCACCAGCCATGCTGCGGCAACATAACCCGGAAGCTGTGCCAAAATCATGATCAGCACATATTCGAACGATTGCACAATGGTATAGCCCTGTTTGACCAATAAACTTGGCAACCAGGTAAAAATGCCATAATACGAATAAACAATCCCAAACCAGATCAGCCAGAGCATTAAGGTGCGGCGGGCAAACGGCCCTGTCCAAAGCTGTTTAAAAGAAATATTCTGCTTTTCTGCAACCGGCTTCACTTCAATGTGCTGAATCACTTCCACGCCACATTGACGTTCCAGTTTTTGAACCAGAGCATGTGCTTCTTCAATCCGTCCACGGTTAATCAGGTAAGGAACGGATTCCGGCACTTTTTTCAGAATCATAAACACATAAATGGCAGGTAAACCGCCAATTAAAAATGCAATATGCCAGCCATAATTCGGAATCACAAAGTAGGAAACCAGAGCCGCGACCAGCCAGCCCAAGCCCCAGAAACTTTCCAGTAAAACAATAAAACGTCCGCGTACATGCGCAGGAATATATTCACTGACCAAAGTCACTGCAACGGGAAGCTGTCCACCTAAACCTAAGCCTACAATGAAACGAAATACCAATAACCAGGTTAAATTGGGTGCAAAGGCACATAAAGCGGTGGCAATACTATAAGTCACCAAAGTAATCGCAAATACGCTACGACGCCCAATACGGTCGGCCAATCCCCCAGAGAAAACTGCGCCAATCGCCATACCGACAAAGCCAATCGACACCACCCAGCCTTTTTCAGTCGGAGTCATGTTCCATTCTTCGGCCATGGTCGTCAAAATAAAAGCTATCAGACCGGTATCCATCGCATCGAACATCCAGCCGAGTCCGATCACCCATAGCAAGGTATAGTGAAACTTACCGATGGGTAAGCGTTGTACACGTGAGACTAAATCCATAACAAGATCTCTGATTTTGTGAAAGGATGTATACTGCTTTCCCAACAGGATTTATGATTTTGCGAATTTTTATACGCTAATTTGAACAGGATGACCGCTCATTTTTTCGGTCATTTCTCGTTTTTTATGAAAATTCTTATGAAGCATCTTTGGAAGATGCCGACTGATCATCATCATCTTTATAAATGAATTTCGGCATTTCCAAACCAAAGTAAATGGCGATACAGCGTAAAGAAAAACCGAAGATCAGAGTCGAAATTACGGTCACTTCCAAGGAGAAACCAATCTCTTGGCAGACCCAATAACAGATGACGGAAACAAAAGAAATACTGGCATACAGTTCACGACGGAATACTAAAGGTACATCGTTACACAGAATATCACGCAGAATACCACCAGAGACACCCGTCAGGACACCTGCTACAGCTGAAACCACGAAACCATGTCCCATTTCCAGTGCAATCTGACAACCAATCACGGTAAAGCCAATCAGCCCCATGGCATCCAGAATCAAGAAGATCGAGCGTAAATGGCGCATCCATTTGGCAATCAGAATCGTGACAAAGGCTGCCGCACAGGTCAAGACCAAATATTCAGGATGTTTGACCCAAGTCAGTGGATAATGTCCGAGCAATACGTCCCGAACTGAACCGCCACCAAGTGCCGTCACACAAGCAATCAGCGTTACCCCAAACCAATCCATACTACGCCGACCAGCCGACAGAGCCCCGGTCATGGCTTCGGCCGTAATCGCAATAATATAAATCACTAATAGCAACATTGCCCTTCTTCCACTGAGGGTAATCGATGCGCGTTATTCTAAGGCAAATTCAGATGAAATTTACAGATATTGTGCACAACATTGTTTAAATTTTTTCCCCGATCCACAAATGCAGGCTTGCTTCATGGTGATTTGCATCTCTGTGGTCGGATCAAGAAAATACCAAGCTCCATCATGTAGCACAAAATGTGAAACTTCATGATGCACCTGAGCCTGTTTGCCATCATGGTAATGTGCACTGAATTCCACTTGTGCATGATTTTTATCTATTTTTTCTTTGGCTTGCACAATTTCCAACTTGAGCCACTGATTGGATTTACTCCAGTCAAGAATGGCAGCCACATCCAATGCCTGTTGCTGTCCAATGGCTGTGGTTTTAACAATATAGTCAATCTCCTGTTTGGCAAATGCGCTATAACGTGAACGCATCAGCTGTTCGGCAGTTTGCGCTTTGGCTTGCTCCAAATGTAGCGGTTGGCAACAGCTGGCATAAATTCCAAGACCACATGGACAATTGCTTTCTGACATCAAATTTTCCCAATAAAAAATAGCCCGACGATGCGAGCTATTTTAATCAATTATCTTGGCTTAAAGATAATCTGCCTTAATTTAGTTAATCATCGGCACTGTTTTCAATTTGCGGAATGATATGGACTTTATCAATTTTATGACCGTCCATCGTCACCACCTCAAAAATATAACCATCGGCTTCAAGTTTTGCGCCACTTTCCGGTAAATGACCCAAGTGATGCAAGATATAACCGGATAAAGTTGAATATTGTTCCGACTCATCGACCAGGTCACATCCTAAAAGCAAGGAGACGTGACGAATATCGGTAGAACCTTCCAGAATTAAGGTACCGTCTTCCAGACTTTCAGCAGCCGTTTCAAATTCGTCTTCATCGGGGAATTCACCAGCAATGGCTTCAAGTACATCAATTGGTGTCGCAATTCCCTCGATCGAACCATATTCATTCAGGATGATCGCTATTTGTAACGGTGCTTGGCGCAACTGCTCCATCACCATCAGCACTTGGGCATTTTCATGCACAATCACCGGTTCACGTAAGTGACGTTCAAAATTCAGTACACCGGTTTCGATGTATTCATTCATCACTTTATGCGTCAGTACCACACCGGCAATATTGTCCAACTCACCATGCGCAACAATCAAACGCGAATGGGTCATGCCCAATAGCTGTTCTTTAATCGCAGTTTCGTCTTCGTCTAAATCAATCCATTCCAATTCAGGACGCGGTGTCATCACCGATTTTACCGGTCGTTCAGACAGCCCCAACACCCCTTGTACCAGCACACTGTGATAAATCCCATTGTCTTCATTAAAGACTTCATCGGCAAAGGCACGGGTTGCCAGTACATCTTCAGACTCATTATTTTGCGATTCCGACTTGCCGCCGAGCATACGCATCACCGCAGAAGCGGTACGGTAACGCAAGTCGGTAGTGGTGACCATTTTCTCCTGATTACGGCGCATGGTTTGGTTAATAAACTCCACCACCACCGAGAAACCAATCGCGGCATATAAATAGCCTTTTGGAATATGGAAACCAAATCCTTCTACAATCAGTGAGAAACCGATCATCATCAGGAAGCCCAGACAGAGAATCACCACCGTTGGATGCTTGTTGACGAAATCCATCAATGGTTTTGATGCCCAAAGCATAATACCAACAGCAATGACCACCGCAATCATCATTACGGAAAGGTCTTTCACCATGCCGACAGCAGTAATCACACTGTCGAGAGAGAAAACGGCGTCCAGCACCACAATTTGAACCAATACCATCCAGAAAGCGGCATGCACCGGATTTTCTTCTTTTTGCGGCTGAGTGCCTTCAATGCGTTCATGCAGTTCCATGGTGCCTTTAAATAAAAGGAACACACCACCGAACAGTAGAATCAGGTCACGGCCTGAGAAAGGATGATCAAATATATGGAACAGTGGCTGGGTTAAGGTCACCACCCAAGCAATGGAGGCCAGCAAAACTAACCGCATACACAAAGCCAGGATCAACCCGATAATACGACCTGCATTACGTTGTTCTGGCGGAAGTTTTTCTGCCAAAATTGCAATAAAGACCAGATTGTCGATACCGAGTACGATTTCTAAAACCACTAAAGTGGCCAGTCCAATCCAGGCAGATGGATCCGACATCCATTCAAAGATCATTGGATGTTCTCCTGCAAGGGATTAAGGACTGATTTTAGAAGTTGCATATTAAAACCGGTGAATATGCCATGAACAAGATTCTGTATAATTTTTGCGGACGAATTGAGATGTTCAGAGCGAGGACAACCACTACTCATGTTGATTCATTTATTGGAAAACAGATTTTTAGTATAGCAAGATGAGCTAGAAATTCATCTTTTTTTCAGGGCGCTGCTTTTTAGCTCTGCAAGTTTTAACAAATCTTTGCAAAGTCTGTGGATGACCTTACATGCTTTGTCATATTTGCGACTTAAGCTAGAGCAAGAAAAAATAAAGTGCTATGGTAAAAAATATAATGATGAACAGTGTATTAAAAATGACTCCAAAACATAAAAATCCATCTCCTAAAACCACTCAACCTCTTATTGCGCTGTACTGCGGTTCACGTTCAGGCAATAAACCGATTTATCAAGAAAAAGCAATTGCGCTGGCTCAAGCGCTAGCAGACCTAGATTTTGGACTGGTCTATGGCGGGGCCAGTATTGGCCTGATGGGACAAGTCGCTGATGCGGTAAGACAGCGTGGCGGCCAAACCGTCGGGGTGATTCCTGAGTTTATGCTGGATTATGAAATTGCCCACAACCAGCTGACTGAATTGCATATTGTAGACAGCATGCATGAACGCAAAGCCATGATGGCAGAACGTGCCAGTGCTTTTGTTGCACTGCCGGGTGGCTTGGGGACGTTTGAAGAAATTCTGGAAATTGCCACATGGGGTCAGCTGAATCAGCATCAAAAACCGATGATGCTGTATAACGTGAATGGCTTTTATGATGCCTTAATTGCCCAGCTGGATCATGCGGTCAGTGAAGGCTTTTTACCGCCACAACATCGAGCGAAACTGATTATTTGCAATCATGCAGACCAGATTGTAAATGCCATTAAAAATTTGGGTGCTCCGAAACACTTTGCCATCTAAAACCAAAGCCTAAACATAAAAAAGCGAGCCCAGAGCTCGCTTTTTTAATTACACTTTCTACGCTATAAATTTGAAATAAAATTATAGAACCAAGGCAGAGTCGTGGCGAGAACAATACTCATAATTAAACCAGCCATCAGCTTCATCGCATCTTTACTGACATTACGTGAAGTTCGATATTTATTCACTTCAGCCAGATGCATCGACATCGCAAATTCACGACCCGCCAGCAGACCCAAGAATACCCAGGTAGTACTCATCGGAATATTGCTCCACTCTTTGAAGACCAGCAAAATAATGGCGTAAATAAAATCAATGATGGTCGCGGAACGGATATCGGCAACACCGGTTTTGGTGTCGATAATTTTTTGGATCGCACCGCCACGTTGGTAGAAAATCATGCCCAATAGAATGACAAAAACCAAAATCGCGAAAATCAAAAATTCTAGCGGAACCTGGCGTGGTACATAGACGAAAATATTGGCCAGATCCTGAATCAGCCACTGGCTCCACAAAAATGCCGTAGATACCCATTGCAGGCCAATCCAGATATGTGAGGGTTTATGCTCTCGGGTTTTACTGAAATAAACCGAAATACCTTTAATCACAAAGCGATAGACAATAATCGCCACCACAAAGGCAACGGCATAGCCCATCATCGACTTGGTCAGCATCGACCCCAGACTGCTAGGCGAAAAAATGGTGAGCACCAAAAATGTGGTGCTGACCGGAATCCCGTATTTAGTCAAAAAAATCAGTAGAATAGGCGGAACAATATACAACCAGGTAATTCCACCCTCAGGAAAGGGAATGGTTTCCAGACGGCCATAAGAGGCATCACCTACCCCTGAAGCCCACCAGCCATAAAACAACACCACGCTTAAAATACTGCTGGTATACAGCCACAGTATCCACCACGGACGATGGGCATTGGATGAAATAAAGGTACCTAAAGTCTGTGGCACATCATTTCCGACAATTGAATACGCGGCCAGACAGAAGCCAACAATCATCAAAATTTCGATTGTCATAACAACTAAACCTTTATCACCAATTAAAAGACCCATCCAGCACAACTGAAGGGTGCGCCAGATTATGACATAACCGTGACAGGATTGAACGAAAGTCCTAAAAAAAGCACCGTAGTGCTTTTTTTAAATTATATTTTTTATTTTAAACGAACTTGATAAATTGCAGTCGAACCACTCACTTCATTGCCCACGACCAACAAAGGCTGGCCATTCGGCGAGTCTTTTGCGGCAATGAAAATTAGGCCTTCAGGGCCTAAATCTCCCTGTTTGGCAATATCCGTTTGACTAACGTCCCGGTCATTAAAATACTGTACAAATTTGGCTTGCTGCGGTTGGCTAATGTCATACACCATAATACCGCTGGCGCGTTCGAGTCCAATAAATGCAAAAGTCTTTTTACCAATTTGACCAATTGTAATACCTTCAGGCTCTGGTCCTTTATTGTCACTACGGTCATCAAATTTAAAGGCTTCGTGGTTGCTATTAAATTGGTTCGGGAACAATTCCGCGATTTTACGTTCAAACTCACTACCAGAGTCCCAGATAATTTGACGACTTTCAGGATCGACAATACTGAATGAACGACCACCATAGGTATACAGTTTGTCATAAACCAATTTGCCGTCTTCAAGCACTGGTTGTCCCAAAGCATCACGCTTAAAGCCTTGTGTCCAGCTAATGGTCAAGCGCCCAATCTGCGAGTCTTTAATTAAGTTATCTGCACAGACCTCGGTCGCCTCGCTAGTGATACATGGCTTAAATACAGTTGGATCTAATTTCGCTCCGCTAACACCTGGTACCAAATGGCGTAAATGTGCTGCATAATCACCATTTAAGTCAAAACCTGCCTTTTTAAATAAATGCTTTACGCGAATTTCTTCGGCATAACCTTGGGTTAAATCATCGCCAGTGAAGTAAAGAGCTTCATCTTTCAGCCATTCACGCGCGTCGCCTTCATTGGCAGTCACCAAATAGCTTTTACCATTCACCTGATAATGCGCAATCGCATCCGGCATATACATACCATACAGTCCAGGCCATGACTTGATGTTGATCATACCGGCATCTTTGGCACAGCTCGCTATTAACTGCCCTTGGCTATCTGTCGCACCCACCAGGCAGTCCCGGTCGCTGCCATCCAAAGCATTTTCAGGCAAACCATGCTCTTTACTCCCCATGGGGAAAATATTGACAAATTCATCTTTGAGCAAATCTAAAACCGCAATGGCATTATTTTCCTGCAAGCTGACCCATGCTGTTTTGCCGTCTGGACTCACCGCAATATATTCTGGCTCTAAGTCCTGTGCTACGCTTGTGGTTTGCAGACCTTTGCTGGTGACTTCTGCATAATGCTCGGTGGCAGGGCCAAAAATCCTTACGCCTGCATCAAGCAGACTTTGTTTCTGGGTATTCCATGCGTGGAAGTTGGCTGATTTTACTGTCGGCTTGGTGATGTCTTTGATACTAATAATACTCACAGAACCTTCAGGATCCATCGCATAGCCTTCATTTGGCTCACCTTCATTCGCCACCAGAACTTTCTGGCCATCGGGACTAAAAATCAACATATCCGGCAAAGCCCCCACCGGCGCTTGACTGATAAAACTTAAATCCTGCGCTTTAAAAAATGCCACGATCCCCGGTTGAGTTTTGTCCTCTGCCTGAACCGCCAAAGCCACAATGCCGTTATGCACGGCCACGCTGTTGACTTCCGAATTGGTTAAGTATTTTTTCGCATCCAAAGACTGAATATATTTCGGTTCATTCGGCTGTTTAAAGTCCAAAACATCCACCACACCTTCTTTGGCATTCACTACAAATAAGCGCTGGCTTTGCGCATCATAGGCCGGAATTTCTGCCGCACTTGCACCAAAGATGCCTGATTCATAACGACCAATTTTAACTAATTCAATACTTCCGGGTGTGGTTTCTTCCACGACCGGCGGTACAGTCACCTGCGTCGGATCCTGACTATCATTACAGGCCACCAAGCCCACTGAAAGCATTGCTAACATCAATGCTGAAAACTGTATTTTCATGTTTTAGTTCATCATTTATAAGAATGTGACCAATTTATAAACATGCTGTTGCAGTGACATGAATCTTTGATGGCAGTTTTATTGCAATCCCACCCCCGAATGGTGAAAAGCTTTTGCTACAACAATGTTGAATTATTTGTTTAAACTGTATAAAAATCTCAGCCTTACAAAAATTATGAACACCACGCCATCGCATCAAGCCTTACAACCTGAATTTAGACTGTTGGTGTTTTTAGTGTCTATTGGCTTTTTTATGCAAGGTTTGGACACCACCATTGTCAATACCGCAATTCCTGCAATGGCAGAAAATTTGGATGAAGATCCGCTGCAAATGCACAGTGTGGTGGTGGCTTATGTTCTGTCAGTTGCTGCCTGTATTCCCTTAAGTGGCTGGCTGGCCGACCGTTTTGGCGTACGCAATACATACTTTGCCGCCATTATTATTTTTACTCTAGCCTCACTGGGCTGCGGACTTTCCAGCAATTTAAACCAGCTGTTATTTTATCGGGTCATTCAAGGAATTGGCGGTGCCCTTTTACTCCCGGTCGGCCGTTTGGCGATGCTCAAGGTCATTCCCCGCAGCCAGTTTTTATCGGCCATGAGTTTAATGAGTCTGGCAGGTCTGATGGGTCCCTTGATTGGTCCAACACTGGGCGGCTGGATGGTAGAAGTGGCGACATGGCACTGGATCTTTCTAATTAATATTCCAATGGGGCTTTTAGGCTGTCTGATTACCTTTAAAGCCATGCCCAACGTCACTGAACCGAGTGTTAAATCTTTTGATTTTTTCGGCTTTATACTGCTGGTGATTGCCATGGTTGGCGTTTCAATGGGGATTGAAAACTTTGCCAGTCCCCATCAGTCGCTGTGGGGCAGTCTTGGACTGGTGATTGCAGGCGTAGTCTCGGCTTTTATTTATGCCTTTCATGCACATACGCATCAAAATGCACTGTTCCGGAGTAAATTATTTAGCAATCAGATTTACGCCATCGGTATTTTAGGCAATTTTTTTGCCCGACTCGGCGGAAACGCGATGCCTTTTTTAATCCCGCTGATGTTGCAAGTGGCATTTGGCTTTGAGCCGTTTATTACCGGTCTGTTAATGATTCCGACTGTACTCGGTTCTCTGGCCTCCAAGCCAATTATCCGTCAAATCATTCAGCGCTTTGGCTATCGTAAAGTGTTGCTGGTAAATACCTTATTGGTGGGCGCCTGTATTGCCAGTTTTGCGCTGACCACAGCAGATACTCCCATTGGGTTACGCGCAGTACATTTCTTTATTTTCGGGATGCTGAATTCGCTGCAATTTGTGTCAATGAACACATTAACCTTGAAAGACTTACCCCAGCAAGATGCCAGCAGCGGCAACAGCTTCTTATCCATGATTATGATGGTGTCAATGAGTATTGGCGTAGCATTGGCCGGTACTCTGGTTAATGTCTTCACAGCATATTATGGGGCTGAACATATCACTACAGCGTTCCATACCACCCTGATTTTCCTGGGCTGTATTAACATTATTACTGCTGCAATTTTTTGGCGTATTCCACGCCACACAGCGGTTTAATCGAATTGAATAAACAACGTGGTCTGAATGTTCAGATCGCGTTATCATGTGCTTGATAAATCATGCCTAAATTATCTATGCCTAAAAAACGATTCGCCAAGAACAGTCATAAAAAGCTCTACGCCTCTTGCATGGGTTTGGGACTGGTTTGCATCGCAATCGTACTGTATGTTTTTGTCTTGCATCATAATCCTGCTTCTGCACAGGAATATCCGGTCAAAGGTTTTGATGTATCACATCATCAGGGGGATATTCAATGGAAACAGATTTCCCCGAAAAGCTATCAATTTGTCTATCTAAAAGCTACTGAAGGCGGTGATTTTAAAGATCGAAAATTTCAGGACTATTGGCTACAGGCACGTGAACATGGCTTGATGGTCGGGGCCTATCATTTTTACCGTTTATGCCGTGATGGCGAAATTCAGGCACAGAACTTTATTGAAACCGTACCCAATAAAGCCGATGCATTGCCGCCAGTAATTGATCTGGAATATGACAGTAACTGCATCAATACCTATACCAAGGAACAACTCCTCAAAGAAATTCAGGTCATGCATGATCGGCTGTATCAGCATTATGACAAGCAACCGATTTTCTATATTTCCAAATCGTTCTATAACATAATTTTGGCGGGAGAATTTTCAAAAACGCCGCTGTGGGTACGTGAATATCAGGGCAAGCCAGATTTAAAAGGCAAGCCGAAATGGCTGTTCTGGCAGCATACCAATCAGGGACAAATTAAAGGCATCCCTAAAGAAGTGGACTTGAATGTGTTTAATGGTGATCAATACGACTGGATCAGTTTTTTAGAAAAAAATAATATTTACACTCAAAAATCAATTGAAAATTTACCGAAAAAATAACAAGATAAGACCAAATTCTCAAACCTGATAAAAATAAAAATACATTCAAAACAGGAAATTATGGCAATGAAACATGGCTTATTGGTTTCTTTGGGGATCGCAATTCTAAGCGTAGTGGCTGTTGTGGTTTTTTTATTACAACCTTCAGGTCAGGTGGCCGATTTTAAAAAATGGCAATATCATTCATCTGCAAAACAAACTCCCTCCTCAAGCCTACAGGTCAAGTTCTTTGGTGTGTCCACCCTGCTTTTCGATGATGGCGAAACGCAAATTTTGATTGACGGGTTCTTTAGCCGTCCTTCGCTTTACCAAGTGCTGTTTCAGAAAATTCAAAGTCAGCCTGAACTCATCCGGCAGATGATTCAGCAACAGCACTTACAGCGGACTCAAGCCATTTTGGTCACCCATTCACATTATGATCATGCGCTGGATATTGCCGAACTTGCAAGACAGCTTCCGCATACTAAAATTATTGGTTCAAACAGCACTCTTAATATTGCCCGTGGCGGACAGGTTGCAGAACAGCAACTCATTCAGGTTCAACCCTTGCACGCCCTAAGCTTTGGTGAATTCAAAGCTACTGCGATTGCTTCACAACATACCCCGCCCACTGCCGTGAACAATGACTTAGGTGAGGAGATTTCTCAACCGCTGCAACTTCCTGCGCGTTTTTCTCAATTTAAGGAAGGACATAGCTTTGATTATTTAATTGAACATCAAGGTCATAAAATTTTAGTCAAAGCCAGTACCGGGGCTGTTCTCGATCAACTGAAAAATTTAAAGGTCGATACTTTATTTTTAGGCATTGCCCAGTTATCACGCCAATCGAAAGAATTTCAGCAAAACTATCTCGATCAAACCCTCAGAACCTTAAAACCTAAAGTGGTGATCCCAATTCATTGGGACAACTTTTTCCAAGCCGGGAATCAGCCTCTGGAGTTTTTGCCTTATCTGGCCGATAACACCGAGCAAAGCTTAAAGATTCTAATTCAGGCGGCTGAACAGCAAAAAACACAAATCATTTTACTCAGTCAGCCTGTGTCGTATCCGCTTGATCGCACGCTATAATCTCCTCCAAGAAGATGAGATACTGAGAGCATGGGCATTAGAGGCAGAGTTTAAGGCTGCATGAGAAAAATCATTCACATCGACATGGATGCCTTTTATGCATCCGTGGAACTCAAAGAACGACCCGAGCTAAAGCATTTACCTGTGGTGGTTTCCTCGCATCATCCACGCGCTGTGGTTTGCGCTGCCTCTTATCCCGCACGTGAGTTTGGTCTGCGCTCAGCCATGTCGATGGCACAAGCCAGAAAACGCTGCCCACAAGTGATCGTGATTGAACCCAATTTTGAAAAATATCGTGATGTCTCTGCCCAGATTCATCAGATTTTTCAGCGCTACACCGCCATGATTGAACCTTTGTCTTTAGATGAAGCCTATCTGGACGTCACTCATAATTTACAAAATATTCCGAGTGCAACCGAAGTCGCCATGCGAATTCGGGAAGATATCTTTCAAGCGACAGGACTAACGGCATCTGCCGGAGTCGCACCGAACAAGTTTTTGGCTAAAATTGCCTCGGACTGGAATAAGCCCAACGGCATTTGTGTCATTAAACCCTCACAGGTACAAAACTTTATTCAACATTTGCCGCTAAAAAAAATTCCTGGAGTGGGGAAAGTCACTCAAGAAAAACTCAAAATTTTGCAATTGGAAACTTTGGGGGATTTACAACAAATTGATGAAGCAGTGTTGATTCAACATTTTGGCAAATATGGCAAGCAGCTTTTTCTCTATGCCCAAGGGATTGATGAGCGCCTTGTCCAAACCGAACGTGAACGCCAGCAGATTTCCAAGGAAACCACTTTTGATGATGATCTGACCTTAGCTGAATGCCAGAACTATTGGTCTAGGCTTATCGATCAGGTTTGGAGCAGTTTAGAAAGAAAACAACTCTGCGCACGTGGAGTTTCAGCCAAATTAAAGTTAAAAAACTTTCAGGTCTTACAACACAGTAAAAGTTTCAAACAGCCATTACAGAACCCACAGGAATTAAAGGATGTGATTGAGCAATTGTTAATCGAAATGCAGATTCCTGAAAATTTTCAATTCCGCTTAATTGGCGTCGGAATCTACCAGCTTTCCGACCCGCTAGATCAGCCTCAACTTTCTCTTTGGTAATTATTGAATAATTTTCAACCAAAAGAATAAAATTAGACCAATTGATTATACACAATCAGTATTTTTGCGGTACTCTATTGGCGCGATACATTTATCCATGTAGCCGCTGAGATGCTAGAAATCACCTTTACTTTTAGCATGCTGTCCTGTGATTGGCGTGACGATCAAATCCGAATATTACAGGGCAACTCTGTTGTAAAGCATGGAATCCCTTCTTGTACGTCTTCTGCAAATCTCTCGGTAAATCTTCAAGCACACCCTACCTGCGTAAAACCGCTCTGAATAATTTTGTTGGTGTAATTATCGATGGGTAAGACTTTCTAGTATTTTTGCTGAACTGATTTTTAAAACCAATTTTTCCCAATATTGATAAATAGAAGTATCTTGTTTACTGTCGTTATGCAAAAAACTCAGGATTAATCTCATGACTGTTCAACGTTTCCATGTTTCCAAACGCTTCTCTGAAATTTCAATTTCAGGCAATCTGGTTCATCTTGCAGGTCAGCTTGCTTCGGACTTTGATTTAGATATTAAAGGACAAACTCAGCAAACCCTGGAGATTATTGATCAGTTTCTTAAGGATGCCGGTACTGATAAAAGCCAGATCCTGTCAGTCACTATTTATTTAAAAGACATTGAAAAAGATTATGCGGCTTTTAATGAAGTCTGGGATGCTTGGGTGGCAGATATTGAAGCTCTCCCCCGCACCTGCGTTGAAGCAAAGTTGTATGACCCGCGTGTTCTGGTTGAATTGACTGTTACTGCCATTCGTACATCAACTTAAAACAAACAAATGAACAAGCATGAAAATAATATATTCATGCTTGTGGTTACTAACCGACGATTCGGATTTTCTTTCGTTCTATTTCCGGATAAAAGCTATACTTTTTTGGCGCGTCTTCCACCTGCATATCTATCTGATTATAAGCGGATTTTCCTATGAGAAAATCTTGTCTCAACTGATAGTATTCAGGCACATCCTCATAGCGAATTACACGATATCCTGCCATCCCCAATAGCGCATCTTGATATTGCGCATGTTGCGGACGTTTTAAGGTCATAGGATCATCAATAGCAATAATGGCAGTAACCTGATGATGTTCATCAAGGACTACAAAATCTGCCACCATATTACGATATTTATGGCGGGTACGAGAGTACTTGGTCGTGAGTAACGCATCAAATGAAACGTGTGCCAGCACGATACTCTTTGGCAGTATTCCCTTAAGTCGCGTATACGTTAATTGTTCATTAATATTAAAAATAGCCCTTTGCTTTAAAGCGCTATCTTGCTGTTTGGTACTGTTTTCCAGACTTTTCCAGGCCAGCATCAGTACACAAAATAGGAGTAAACTCCCGATCAAAATATAAACCATCATCCTCTTAGTCCTTTAAATTTTTTATAATCTTTCCGGTGTCACACCGATTGTTATCAAAGTCAGTATACAACGACTATTTTTATTAAATATTTCTAGTAAACAAACTGTATTTAATGATGACCAAATCATTATACAAACTGACAAAAAATTGCACTTCTTTTATTCTTGTCATCTATGTCTAGATTATTCCCTAATCAGACCTTAGAAATAAGGGTATCTTAAGGCCAAGCACCGATGCAATAAGACGATCGGATATTGTCGGACAATTCCGACGAAATGTTTTTCAGTCATTTATTGATAAAAAAAGAACGCCTAAGCGTTCTTTTTCATTTTTTAAATCAAGCTCTCGATTTCGGCTTAGATTTACCTTTTGGTTTAGGGCCACCAAACGGTTTTTTAGCATCCCCTGTTTCACGGGGTGGTAAACCGGTATGCTGAGTCAAAATCTGACCTTTTTCAGGACGTTTTTTGGTATTCGACGGACGCGACGGGTTGGCTGCGGAATTATTACGAACAGCATTGTCACCGCTACGTTTTTGCGAATCACCGGCAACAGTCGAGTTTTTCTTACGTGCCGATTGATACTGTCCTTCGGTGCCTGCAGGCTGATACGTCGGAATCAAATGCTGTTTCGAGTTACCAATCAGGTCTGAACGGCCCATTTCTTTTAGAGCTTCACGCAATAATGGCCAGTTATTCGAATCATGGTAACGCAGAAAAGCTTTATGCAAACGACGACGCTTGTCGCCTTTTACAATATCAACATTTTCAGTATAACGCGCCACTTTCGCCAACGGATTTTTACCGGTGTAGTACATGGTGGTTGCCGTGGCCATCGGAGATGGATAGAAGGTCTGTACCTGATCGGCACGGAAACCATTCTTCTTCAACCAAATCGCCAAGTTCATCATGTCGTAATCGGTGGTACCCGGATGCGCCGCAATGAAATAAGGAATGAGGTATTGTTCTTTACCTGCCTCCTTACTGAAACGTTCAAACATCTGTTTGAAGCGATCATAGGTGCCAATACCCGGTTTCATCATCTTCGACAATGGACCTTTTTCGGTATGTTCCGGTGCAATTTTGAGGTAACCACCGACGTGATGCTGTACCAGTTCTTTCACGTATTCAGGATTTAACACAGCCAAGTCATAACGTAGACCTGAACCAATCAGAATCTTCTTAATCCCTTTGAGTTCACGTGCTTTACGATACAACTGGGTTAATGGCGCATGGTCAGTATGCAAGTTTTGGCAAACACCGGGGAATACACACGATGGCTTACGACAGTTTTTCTCAATTTCAGGATCTTTACACTGCAAACGGTACATGTTCGCAGTCGGCCCACCTAAATCGGAAATAATACCGGTAAAGCCAGGCGCAGTATCACGGATTTTTTCAACTTCACGCAGAATCGATTCTTCAGAACGGTTTTGAATAATACGACCTTCATGTTCTGTAATTGAACAGAAAGTACAACCGCCAAAACAGCCACGCATAATATTGACAGAGAACTTGATCATGTCAAAAGCGGGGAAACGTGCTTCGCCATAAGATGGATGTGGCAGACGTGCATAAGGCAAGTCAAATACGTAATCCATTTCTTCCGTAGTTAACGGAATTGGTGGCGCATTCAACCAGACATCACGTTCACCATGTTTTTGTACCATGGCACGCGCGTTACCCGGATTAGTTTCCAGATGCAAAATACGGTTGGCATGCGCATATAAAACAGGATCTTCAGCTACTTCTTCAAATGCCGGTAAACGAATGACAGCCAATTCACGTGGCGGTAATTTATGTTTGATTGCTTTTGATGGCGCAGGCTGTAGCTGAACAATTTGGGTATCTTCATCCAGATTATCCCCTTCGCGGATAATTGGATTGGCAACCAGTTCTTTTTGGAAATTTTGATATTGAGTTAAAGAATTACCTTTGTCTTTTTCTATTTCACAACCGTCTAAATCTTCAGTCATCACATACGGATTGATGATCGGATCGACACGTCCAATGCTATCCACATCATTTGACGCAATCTCAACAAATTTGGCTTTAGACGCGCGGTTATGTTTATTGACAATAAAAGCAGTCCCACGAACATCGGTAATTTCGTGGATTTTTTCGCCTTTGGCCAAACGGTGCATTACTTCAGTAATCGAGCGCTCACCATTACCGTACATCAATAAATCGGCTTTTGAATCCATCAACACCGAGCGACGGACTTTGTCTGACCAGTAATCATAGTGGGCAATACGACGTAAGGAAGCTTCAATACCACCCAACAATACCGGCACATCCGGGAATGCTTCACGGCAGCGCTGACAATACACAGTTGCGGCACGGTCTGGACGCTTGTTCGGCTGATTATCTGGTGAATAAGCATCATCAGAACGGATTTTACGATCTGCCGTATAACGGTTGATCATGGAATCCATATTGCCGGCAGTTACACCCCAAGCAATGGTCGGCTTACCCAATACACGGAAGGCCTCAGGATTAGTCCAATCAGGCTGGGCGATAATCCCTACACGGAAGCCTTGCGCTTCAAGGGTACGTCCAATAATGCCTGAACAGAAAGATGGATGGTCGATATAGGCATCGCCACACACTAAAATAAAGTCACAGGCATCCCAGCCGAGTAGATCCATTTCCTCGCGCGACATCGGCAAAAATGGTGCAGGTTCAAAACAAGACGCCCAATATTTGTCGTAATCAAACAACGCGGTCGGCGCTGTCTGTGCGGTATAAGCTGTAGACATGGCTAGCAAATTCTCGGCTGGCAGATGGAAGATCTGAAAATTAGATCAAAGATGAAAGCCGATCATTTTACCATGAATTCCATTCACATTCTTGATTAAAAAATATACAAAAACAGTAGTTTAAATTTTTAATTATTTGATGCTTATGAAGATGATTGCCGAAAGAGTTGTAGCGCAAAAAATAATCCAATGATCAGCACAGCACTAATAAATACGCTTAAGCCATTCCAACCATAATTTTCCCAGATTAACCCGCTACTACTGCCCAAAATACTGGAACCCATGTAGTAACTAAACAAATAAAGTGAAGACCCAATTGCACGATATTGTAAGGATTGTACTGACATCCAGCTACTTGAGGTGGAATGCGCAGCAAAAAATGAAAAAGTAAATAAAATCAGTCCCAATAAAACCAGTCCAATTGAAGGAAGCAGCATCAGCCATAAACCGAGCAACATGCTTATAAACATTGCAGGCAGTACTTTTTCTCGTCCAAATTTACTGCACCAACTGGCTGCACGTGGAGAACTATAAATTCCCGCAACATAAGCAATTGAAATCAAGCCAATCCAGGTCTGTGAAAGTTCAAACGGTTTCTCCAACAAGTGATAACTCATATAGTTAAACACTGTGACGAAACATCCCATCAGAATAAAACCTTCGGCAAACAGTAAGCGAAGCTTCGGATCAGCCAAATTTTTAATAAAGGATTCTTTAAACCAAGAAAAATGAATCGGATAGGCTTTAAAATGTTTAGAAGCCGGTAAAATAATAAAATGTGAAGAATAAAATTAATATTTCGATATTTGGTTTAAATTTAAGCACAATTAATGAATTTAAAATTACGCTTGAAAGGCTTTTACATTGAAGTGAAAAGGCGTGAATTTCGCAGTATCGACTACAGAATTTACATCTATTTTTTCCGTTGTCATCGTTC
>JBLZXS010000193.1:0-10336 GCA_050285325.1 Acinetobacter sp. | reverse complement strand
ATATTCAAATAAAAGAAGTTGTAGTCAAGATAGGAAATCATGCTTTAAAAAGCAATAAAAAAGCCTGCATAGTGCAGGCTTTTTTACAACGCTTAAAAATTATTTAGCGCTGTTTGCAGCTTTACGTTCAGCAGTAGATGGCGCTTGTTGAACGGCATCACCAGTGTTGGCTTTAATACCACCACCAAGTGTTTTATAGACTTCAACCTGGTTATTCATGTTGGCTTGTTCAAGCAACAATAAACCTTGTTCAGCAGCATACGACGCACGTTGCGCATCCAAGACGGTCAAGTAACTGTCAATACCGGCACGGAAGCGAGCATTTGAAAGTCTGTAAGTGGTATTGGTGGCATCCACTAAACGGCGTTGTGCCGCTATACGGTCACCAATATTCTGACGTACTGCCAAGGCATCATTCACTTCGCGGAAAGCGGACTGAATTGATTTTTCATAGTCAGATAAAGCAATTTGCTGATCTGTTTCTGAAATTTTGATGTTGGCTTGACGTGTACCCCAATCGAAGATTGGCAGGTCAATACTTGGGCCCAGTGACCAGACAAATCCACCCGATTTAAACAGGTCGCTTAAGCTGGTTGAAGCATAGCCCGCATTACCGGTCAAACTAATGGTCGGGAACAAACGTGCTTTAGCCGCAGCGATATTTGCGCCCGCTGCAGAAAGTTTGTATTCGGCAGCACGGACATCCGGACGGTTGTTCAGCAAATCACTTGGTAGACCAGCATTAAGAGCATTGCTTTGACTAATACGGGTTATGCGTTGAGTCGGTAACAAGTTTGCAGGAACTGCTTGACCGACCAGCAGGTTAAGCAAGTTCTGTGCTTGTGCAATTTGAGTCTTGTAATTGGCAACATCGTTACGTGCAGTTTCTACAGAAATCTGTGCCTGACGAACAGGAACTTCACTGTCGATACCGACATCGAAACGTTTTTTGTTGAGGTTATAAGACTCAAGTTGAGCTTTCAGGGTCTGATCTGCAAGTTTTAAATTTGCATTGGCAAACGAATAGTTCAACCAGGCTTGAGCCACCTGACCAATGAGCGCAATTTGAGTAGCATCACGGGCACTTGAAGTGGCTAAATAAGTATCTAGAGCATTGTCTTTTAAGCTACGAACACGACCCCAAAAATCCAGCTCATACGCCGTAACGCCTAAACCGACGTTATAAACCGTATTGGCACCATTTGAAGTTGCCGTGTCCTGACGAAGCACACTGCCACTCGCACCAATGGTCGGAAGCTGGTTGTTCTGGGTAATCTGATACTGTTGCTGCGCACGTTGAATATTCAAGGTCGAAGTACGCAAATCACGGTTATTGGCTAATGCCAGATCAAGCACTTGTAACAAGCGTTGATCGGCAAAAAAGTCTTTATAACCTTGTTCAGCAATGGAAGGGCCAGTGCTACTGGTTATATAACCTTGTTCTGGAATATTGGCTTGAGCGACGGGCTCTGGACCACGCATGCTTTGACAAGCTGTCAAAGCAAGCGCAAGTGCAGATACCGCAATGCTACGACCTGAAATAGACCATACTTTTTGCATCACGATGTTTGCTCCTGATTATTTGGTTTTTTAGGTTTAAATTTAAAGATACTTCGAATCCATACGTAGAACACAGGAATAAAGAAAATACCCAATAAAGTCGAACTGATTACGCCACCTAACACACCATAACCGACTGAGTGTTGGCTACCTGCGCCTGCACCTGAAGACAGTGCCAGAGGAAGTACACCAAAACCGAAAGCTAAAGTGGTCATGATGATTGGACGTAAACGCATTTTTGCTGCATGAAGGGTTGCTTCAAGTAAAGGCTCGCCTTTATCTTCCTGCAGTTCCTTGGCGAATTCTACAATCAAGATCGCATTTTTTGCCGCCAAACCAATCACGGCAATAATAGCCACCTGGAAGTAAATGTTATTCGACAGGTTCGGATCTTTGAGTAGTACCATTCCGAGGAATGTTAAACCTACTGCACCCACAATTCCTAACGGAATGACCAACATTACAGAGAACGGAATAGACCAGCTCTCATATAGTGCTGCAAGACACAGGAACACGATTAACATTGAAAGTGCGTATAGCCCAAAGGTTTGAGAGCCGGATTCACGTTCTTCCAAAGATAAACCTGTCCATTCGTAGTCAAAACCGTTCATACCCATTTCAGGTAATTTGGCGATGATTTCTTCCATGGCAACCATGGCATCACCCGAGCTGACACCCGGAGCAGGCGTACCTTGAATGTTGACTGATGAAATACCGTTATAACGCTCTAAACGTGGTGAACCATAGGTCCATTCACCGGTCGCAAATGATGAAAACGGAACCATTTGACCTGTGGTGCTACGTACATACCATTTGTTGAGATCTTCCGGCATCATTCGTGCATCAGGAATGGCTTGTACATAAACTTTCTTCACACGACCACGGTCGATAAAGTCATTAATGTATGAACCACCCCATGCAATACTCATGGTGCTGTTGATTTCTGCAATGCTGACGCCCATAGCGCTGGCTTTTTCATTATCGACATAGATCTTGTACTGTGGCGTATCTTCCTGACCATTTGGACGGACACCAGCCAGACGTTTGTCCTGAGCGGCCATTCCCAAGATCATGTTACGTGCGGCCAGCATTTTTTCATGACCATTACCCGCAGCATCTTTCAACATCAAGTTAAAGCCTGCAGAAACACCTAGTTCAGGCATTGCAGGAAGCTGTAAAGGCATCACATAAGAAGCATCTTTGGCAATCACGTTAAGCGCCATACCACGTTGAATAATGGCACCCACAGCAGATTCTTTACTGGTACGTTCTTCCCAGTCTTTCAGCTTAATAAAGGCAAGACCCGCATTCTGACCGACACCGGTGAAGGAGAAGCCAGCAACACTAAACACAGAATCGACATTGGCTTTTTCACCTTCCATAAAGAAGCCGGTCATTTGATCAATCACTTTTTCAGTACGATCAAGCGTGGCATTTGGAGGAAGTTGAACTAGTGTCATCACCACGCCTTGGTCTTCATCCGGTAAGAATGAACTTGGCAGGCTCTTGAACAAGAACAATAGACCGACAATCACGACCGCATAAATCGCACCGGCAATGATTTTATGAATCAGCAGTTTTCCAACCCAGTTCTGGTAGCCTTGGGCCATACGGTCAAAACGACTGTTAAACCCACGGAAGAAACGGGCAAAGAAACCATTGCTCTGCTCTTTGTCTTTATCATGCTGCTTTAATAAAGTCGCACAGAGTGCAGGGGTGAATGTTAATGCCACAATCAGTGACAAAATCATTGCAGTAACCAGCGTAATCGAGAACTGGCGGTAAATTACCCCGGTGGTTCCGCTAAAGAACGCCATTGGAACGAATACTGCAGACAATACAGTGGTAATACCAATCAGGGCACCCGAGATCTGACTCATCGACTTTTCAGTCGCTTCAACAGGCTCGAGGTGTTCTTCCGCCATAATACGCTCAACGTTTTCGACCACGACAATTGCATCATCCACCAGTAGACCGATGGCAAGAACCATGGCAAACATCGTGAGCGTATTAATCGAGAAGCCGAATAAGTTAATAATGGCAAAGGTACCCAAGACCACCACAGGCACTGCCATGGTCGGAATAATGGTTGCGCGCCAGTTCTGCAAGAACAGGAACATCACCAGGAACACCAGCACAATCGCTTCAATTAAGGTGTGAACCACACTTTCAATTGAAAGTTTAATAAATGGCGTCGTATCAAACGCTAACTGGTCTTTTAGTCCTGTTGGATAGTTCTTGCGCAGTTGAACCAGGCGTTCTTCAATTGCGGTTGCAGTATCTAATGCATTGGCACCCGTTGCGAGTTTAATCGCTACACCGCCCGCAGGTTTACCATTAAATTTAGAGGTAAACTGATAGTTATCCGAACCTAATTCAACTTTGGCAACATCACCCAAAGTTACTTTTGCGCCAGTTCCGGCACTTTTCAGATAAATGCCACGGAACTGATCAGCGGTTTGTAGCAGGCTTTGCGCATTTACGGTCGCATTTAAGACCTGACCTTCAACAGCAGGAGCACCACCCAACTGACCGACCGCAACCTGTGCATTTTGGGTACGCAGGGCGGCTACCACATCACTTGGAGAAAGCTGGTAGCTGGCTAGTTTGGCAGGATCGAGCCAAATACGCATTGCATATGAACCACCAAAGACTTGAACTTCACCGACACCGGCAACGCGGCTAAGCGGTTCAGAAATATTTGAGTTCACATAGTCTTTAATGTCGGCATCGGTCAATTCACCATTGGGTGAATAGAAAGCCAATACCTGCAAGAAGCTTGCGCCAGATTTGGTTACTCGAAGTCCTTGGCGTTGTACATCTTCAGGTAAAAGAGCCGTTGCAGACTGTAATTTGTTTTGTACTTGAACTTGGGCAATATCAGGATCGATCCCTTGTTCAAAGTTCAAGGCGATAGAAGCTTGACCATTACCGGCACTATTTGAAGAAATATAGCGCAAGCCATCCAGGCCATTCATTTGCTGCTCAATAATCTGGGTGACTGTATTT
Organism: Acinetobacter sp.; assembly: GCA_050285325.1. Taxonomy (GTDB): domain Bacteria; phylum Pseudomonadota; class Gammaproteobacteria; order Pseudomonadales; family Moraxellaceae; genus Acinetobacter. The sequence goes on along the minus strand of JBLZXS010000193.1, from coordinate 5,767 downwards.
TCTACAGTCTCAGCAGATGCACCTGGATAAGTCGCAGAAATGCTCACCGTCGGTGGCGCAATGGTCGGATATTGTGCAATGGGCATTTTGCTGAGGGTCAAGATACCCGCCAGCATAATTACCAAGGCAATCACCCATGCAAAGATCGGGCGATGAATAAAAAAGTGAGCCATTTAGTCTACCCCTTATGTATTTGAAGTAGATTTTTGTTCAGTTTTGGGTTGTGCTTGCTGTGCAGGTTGAGCGGCTTTATTGGCTTCAGCTGCAGGTTGACCTGCACCCTGAGGGGCAGCGGCCGGTTGATAAGGCTTGGCAACCACTGTTGCACCTTCTTTGACCTTGGCAACACCATCAACAATCACTTTTTCACCGGTTTTTAAACCAGAAGTTACGATCCAGTCTTTACCTTGTACACCCGCAGTTTCAACAGGACGTGTTTCAACTTTACCTTCAGCATTCACAATCATGGCAATCGCTTGACCAGTTGGAGTACGGGTAATCGCTGCTTGTGGAATCAAGATGGCATTTGGAATTACACCTTGTACAATTTGTGCAGTGGCATACATGCCTGGAAGCAACAGATGGTTCGGGTTCGGGAAGACGGCACGTAAAGTCACGGTACCTGTTTCCGGATTAACACTGGCATCCGAGAAAGCAAGACGGCCTTCAACAGGGTACTCGCTACCATCTTCAAGCTTAAGTTTGACTTTGGTATTGTTACTGCTGTCTAAACTGCCTTTGCTCAATTGTTGGCGTAAACGCAATAATTCAGCACTAGACTGGTTAATGTCGATATAGATTGGATCTAAACGTTGAACAGTGACCAATGGATCCGCTTGGCTCGCCGTTACTAAAGCACCTACAGTGACTGTTGAACGGTTGGTCTGACCTGAAATTGGGGCACGAACAGTAGAATAACCGAGGTTGATTTCAGCATTTTTCAGTTCTGCCTGGGTTGCAGCAAGATCAGCTTCAGCCAATTTTACTTGCGCAGCAATATCATCATATTCTTGTTTTGAAATGGCATTGGTACCAACAAGTTGACGATAACGTCCTTCTTTAACGCGTAATACGTTCAAGTTGGCTTGCTGGCGATTCAATGCAGCACGTGCGCTATCGACACCAGCACGATTGGTGCGCGAGTCAATTTCATACAAGGCTTGCCCTTCACGAACATAACTTCCTTCAGTGAAAAGACGTTTTTGAATGACACCGCTGGTCTGTGGACGGACTTCAGAAATTTCAAATGCCGTGGTTCGACCTGAAAGTTCCACCGATTGTTCTACGCTTTGGGGTTGAGCAACAATGACACCGACTTCAGTCGGTGGCATTTTTTGGGCTGCTGCAGCTTGCTGCGCCTCCTTTGGATCTTTGCTACAACCAACAAGTGCAATACTTGTTGCTAATGCGCAAGCGGTAAGGGCAGGAGCCCATAGCTTTGCAGACATCATTGTTCCACCTCGATTAGATTTTTATCTAAAAATTAATTTGTTTTCGACCTACTGAATTTGGTGTACAGCACATAAAGTAGTGTGATCCAAATAAAACTTATGCTCCAACCAGCCAAGACATCAGAAGGGAAATGTACCCCAAGGTAAACCCTTGAAACTCCCATGATCAACAGCCACATAAAAGCAAGCAGATACACGATCTGGTATTTTGGATGTTCCAGACTTAGATAAATAGCAAGACAACCCAAAGTGGCGGCATAAACACTATGTGCACTGGGAAATGAAGCACCATAGCTCTGAACCAGGTGATAAATTTCGGGTGGGCGAGGTCTTGAAATTATATATTTGAGCAGCCAAACCGTGGCAATGCTCCCTATAAGCCCTAAACTTATAAAAATAACATTTGCGTATTTTTTATACCATGCTTGGTGTAAACACCAGATTGTGGTTAAAAATAACACAAATGGCATGCCACCTATAACAGAAAGTGTGATAGATATCGTATTTAGTTGCGCTGTACGATGCTGGCTTATCCATTCAACCATCGCTAAGTCGAAATGATTCAATGAAGGGATGAAAAGCATTAATACACTGAAAATAAATAAAAAAAATCCTACACCAAGCAACAGGTATGGCATGTAAGGAACCCTTGTTATCTTAGTCGATTGGAGTATGACTAATGAATGGTTAAAGTGTACTCATCAGTACACTTTATTTCAAGTGTGTGTAAATTATGCTGATTTCTTTTTTACCTATTTTTTAACATGAAGTAAAACAAAAAAAACAGTTACTTATAGGGTATTTTTGTTGATGACGAGGAATCATCTACTTCTAACGGAATTTTCGGTGGCCAAAAAAAATCACTCGGCCGCGTTAAAAAATGGGTTAGCACCAGTTTGGCTAAAGGCTTCCATTGTTCAAATCGGACCCGTCGTGCACGTAAGGCAACAATAATGGTCAGACTAAAACTCACAAATAAGTTGGTTAAGCCAATCAGCAACACCCCTAAAAAAGATACAAAAATCAGGCCAATTTCAGGACTGCCATTAATACTGATGAGCCCTTGAATAAAGTTGGCGGATGCAAAGGCAATGTGTCGAATATCCAGAGGAAGACCTAAAATAAAGCCAATGGTTCCCATACTTCCGAGCATGATCCCGAACAAGAAATTCCCCGCCAACGCGCCTAAATTCCGTTCAATATAAAGCGCGAAACGGTTCAGGCGTTCTGCCCCCATCCATTCTTTTAACCGTACATGTGCCTGCAAACGCGGACCGACTTTACGGTATACCGCCATATTATCGAAATAACCGGCAATCAAACCGGAGAAGAATAAACAAACTCCGGCAATCGCTGCATGCGGAATGGCGAGTGAGGTAAAGGGATTGAGTGAGTGTAATGTTGTCGTCGCCTTGGCGTGAGTCAGCAGCGGTTCTTGCATTGCATATTGCCAGAGCAGAGTAATCACTGCAGCCGTTGGAATGGCAATCGAAATATTGCCGAGAATGGCAATAAACTGGGTGCGGATAATATTGATAATCAGTGCCGCCAGTTCGGCAATCTGTGCAGTTTTAGAGCCTTTTTGATGCTGTACCGTAGAGGCCAGCGCGGCTGCTGTCATGGCAGGTTGTTTGGTCGCAACGGTAAAATGCAGCACGTGAATCAGCATGAAACCCAGTGAATAGTTCATGCTGAAAATAAATGCCTGCATCAACGGTGCCATGACCAGTCTTGCCGCCAATATTTTCAAGGTCGCCATAGTGGCAATAATCACGCCAGCACCTGCTGCGGACTTGTACATCGACCAGAAACCTTTTTTGTCGGTACTTACATAATGTTCACCGGTTTTACTGGCATTTTCGGTAACTTGTAATGCAATTAATTCACTGTTGTTGGCAAGCAAGGAACGAACACTACGCTCACTATAAATGGCAGAAGTAATGTCGACCAGCAAGGCACTGAGTGATTCATAACGAACGTCATCTTCTTCAACAATCAAGTTAATTAACAGTTCGATTCGATCTAGACACTGTTCCAGCAGTGATAATAAATAAGTCAGACTGATACTGACTCCAATCCGTCGAATGGCACGACGAATTTTGAGCACCACATCGCGACATTGCTCAATCATCACCAAAGCTTGTGAAGCATCGGGGGGGCTAATCACCATCATCGGGTCGGTATTTTGATGCAGTTTTTTATAATGCTGAATAAATTCGACTATTTCCCGGTTTTGCACCAGAAAAGGGGATTCGTATTCGGTAAGATTTGGCTGTGCATTGATAAATTCTGGATAAAGCCCAATGCCACTGATCCGGTACGACAGCACGGTAATGGCTTTGATCAGTTCACTTCTAATTTTAAGCTTTTCTGCCTGATTACTGTGACCTTGATTCAGTAAGGCAAATATTTTTTGCCAATCCTCATTCGAAATGCTGTCCAGCCAGTATTTATCACTGCGTTGATAAAACACCCGACGGACTAAATTTTGTAGTTGGCTTTCATCATTAATCAGCGGTAAAAAATGAGCGCCCAGTCGTTGTCCGAGCTGATTCCAAAAACCATCCAGAGATAAAATACCGGTATCGGCATACAAACTGGTCTGTTTATATTGGCTAATCAGTTTTAAGACAAAGTTCTGTAAGGTAGACACTGCATCAGGAGTAATCAGCAGTGCTTGGATGAGTGCTCGAAATTTACTATTAATTTCGTCAGTGTTGGTTGAGTCATCTGGTCGAATCCGGTTAACCAGTTCAATTAACAGGTAGTCATCAAAAACAGCTTGATCAGATTCAAGCTGTTCCTGCATTTTTAAAAATAGATCATTAAAATTTATATGCATAGGCGAAGGTTAAGTCTATTTTTCAAAATCCATTATTGAATTCTGTTTAAGGCAAGTTGGGTCAGGTTAATCAGTGCTTGGCGATATTCGCTATGAGGAAGCGCATCCAAAGCTTGTAGCGCAGATTCAGTTTCTTCAGTTGCACGTTGGCGGCAGTAATCCAGTGCGCCACAATTTTGCACAATCTCAATGACACGTTCTAATTGGGAGGTACCGCCGGTTGCAATACTGCGACGAACAATTTCATGTTCTTCATCGGTGGTTTTTTGCAGTGCAGAGATTAATGGCAAAGTGGGTTTACCTTCCATTAAATCATCACCAATATTTTTACCTAATGTTTCAGCATCTGAGGTGTAGTCTAAAATATCGTCAATAATCTGGAAAGCATTACCAAAGTGACCGGCAAAAATTCGTAGGGGTTCACGGTATTGCGGTGTACCGGATAAAATGGCTGCGCCTTCAGTGGCCAGTTCAAACAAACGTGAAGTTTTACCATGAATAATATCGAGGTAAGTCTGTTCTGTGGTTTCAGGCTGATGCTGCGCTTGCAATTGCAAAACTTCACCTTCAGCAATTTCACAGGTTCCGGTCGAAAAATCTTTAAGTAGGGTCATATCGTTTAAGTCGACCAGTAAATCAAAAGCACGCGAAATCAGGAAATCACCGACTAAAACTGCAGTCTGATTATTCCAGGTTGCATTTGCGGTTGGGCGACCACGACGTAAGCCCGATTCATCGACAACATCATCATGCACCAGAGTTGCAGTGTGCAGCATTTCAATAATGGCTGCCAATTTGCGCTGACGTTCCAGATCGGGAGCACCACAAGCTTTTGCCGCCAATAAACACATGATCGGACGCATGCGTTTACCGCCTGCTTCCACTACATGTTTACTTACCGCCATCACCAAAGCGACTTTTGAAGTAATCCCTTCATTAATAAACGTGTCCATCGCAGCAAAGTCAGAAGCAACAGGCGCGAGAATATCTTGCTTAAAGTCGATGGCCATATGAAGAGAAACCTCTAAAAATTGAATTGCTTATTATATAGTGTAACAAGTATATCGAGTGATATAGCAAACAACATAATATAGATGTTTAAATCCTGACTAGGCAAATGGTTTTATCTGGGTTGTGAGTTTATTCGCTCATCCCCCATATATCTTCGCTGGTATTTAGTAGCTGATAGCAGCGAATTGATTTTAAAAATCTATTTCATTTTATAAAATCTAAACTCTGGATGTAAAAGCAATTTCTTTTTCAGATTTTGATTGCTTATAAAGTAAACAGGCGGCAGGCGCAAAAAAACACTAAAATGGCTTGTTGTTTGATTTATTATCACTTAATATGTTTCGCCTTATATATACCCCAGTGGCGCTCGTATTAAGATCGGTATATTCCTTTATCGGCACGACGACACGGGCATGTTTGGAGTACATTATGTACGCAGTAATCCAAAGCGGTGGTAAACAGC
>JBLZXS010000192.1:0-2030 GCA_050285325.1 Acinetobacter sp. | reverse complement strand
CTCAAGAAGTTGCTGATGCAATTCGTGATATCGTTCAAGACCATGCAGGTGTATTCCGTACTCAAGCATTGCTTGATGAAGGTGTGAAGCAGATTCTTGCGATTGAACCGCGTGTTCGCAACATTCATTTAAAAGACAAATCTAAAGTATTTAACACTGCGCGTGTTGAAGCTCTAGAAGTTGAAAACTTGTATGAAGTAGCTAAAGCAACCTTAATTTCGGCTGCTGCTCGTAAAGAATGTCGTGGTGCACATACTGTAGTTGATTATGAATTACCAGCAGACCACCCAACTTACTCTTACGGTCGCCGTGATGATGAATGGATGAAGCATACTTTATGGTTCTCATCAGACAATCGTCTTGAGTACAAACCAGTCCGTTACAAGCCAGTTTCGGTTGATGCGATTCCACCAGCACCACGTACATTCTAATCAGGAGAAGTAAGATGAGTAGAGGTACTCGTACATTTAATATCTACCGCTACGATCCTGATAAGGATACAGCACCGTACATGCAAACTTTTAAACTTGAGTTGACTGATAAGCACCGTATGTTGCTTGATGCTCTTCTTGCGTTGAAAGTACAGGACGAATCTTTAACGTTCCGTCGTTCATGCCGTGAAGGTATTTGTGGTTCTGATGGTGTAAACATCAACGGTAAAAATGGTTTGGCGTGTCTTTGGAACCTAAACGATTTGCCGGAAGTGATTACCATCCGTCCTTTACCAGGTCTACCTGTAGTAAAAGACTTGGTTGTGGATATGAATCAGTTCTACGACCAGTACAACAAAATCCATCCATTCTTGATCAATAATCAGCCTGCGCCAGCGAAGGAGCGTTTACAGTCTCCTGAAGAGCGTGAGCATTTAAATGGTCTTTATGAATGTATTCTTTGTGCATGTTGTTCAACTTCATGTCCATCATTCTGGTGGAACCCTGATAAATTCTTGGGTCCTTCAGCATTGTTGAATGCATACCGTTTTATTATTGACTCGCGTGATACAGCAACTCAAGATCGTTTGGCTCGTCTTGACGACCCATTCAGTTTGTTCCGTTGTAAAGGTATCATGAACTGTGTATCTGTTTGTCCTAAAGGTTTAAATCCAACAAAAGCAATCGGTCACATCCGTAGCATGTTGTTAGACCAAGCAGGCTAATCTGTCGCAGTAAAAAAAAGCACACCTTGGGGTGTGCTTTTTTTATATCTTGAATATCAAAATGGTATGCAGAGTGATGCAAAACAATATGTCTAGCAAGCAGGGATAGTATTAGTGGAATAAATGACTGAAATTGATTAAAAATAAAGCTGAAATACTTTAAAGCTTCATCAAATTGTAGTTAAGTTGTTTGTTTTGATAATTAAAGCATCAATCTCAAGCTGGATTCTGCAAATTTGCTCTTAAAATGTTATCCTATAACGTAAGCAAAGAGGGCCGGTTTAAATATTGTGCTCTCTTTTGTTATGTTGGATTTGCTGGCTTGGGACTATAGTCTAGATTGAATCCAATTATTAGATAAAGCACCATATGTTAGAGGAAAATATGTAATATGTATTTCGCTAATTTATGAGAGGTATGTGTCAAAAAAATCAATTGTAACTGGATAACATGTTACGATTTGATACATCGCTATATTTAAAAAAAGCGCATAATTTATGTACATTTTTTCAACATTTTAGAGTGTATATAAGGTTTATAAATAAAGAGTAATCGTTTTAGAAAAAATAAGTCGCGTAGTTATTTTTTCTAAGTCGATTTGCAAAAAATTGCTCGGTTTCGGTCGAGTATATCAATGAGTGATGATGCCAATGAGGGCGTTATGATTCATTATTCACATTGGGTTATTCCTAATGTAGTGATAACGCCTCATGGCTTATGCCTGCTGGGGACTAATGTCATGTTACCAATTTGACATTATTAATCATGGGTTCGCTTAAAAAGCATCCTGAAAATGTTTTTGCAATAGGAAATGGGTCCACAAATGCAAGAAGTTGCTGACGCACTGCGTCTTGACACTGAACTTAGCGCTGAC
>JBLZXS010000191.1:13383-13648 GCA_050285325.1 Acinetobacter sp. | reverse complement strand
GCCAATAACTGCTGCCTCAATCACATCCGGGTGTTCGGCCAGAATAGCTTCAATTTCATTGGGATAAACATTGAAACCAGAAACAATCACCATATCTTTCTTGCGATCTAAAATGTAACAAAAACCGTCTTTGTCCACTTTGGCAATATCACCGGTATGTAACCAGCCATCTACAAATGTTTCAGCTGTTTCCGTTGGGCGATTCAAATAACCCAAGACAATTTGCGGGCCTTTAACACAGAGTTCACCGGCTTCACCCAATGGA
>JBLZXS010000191.1:11908-13373 GCA_050285325.1 Acinetobacter sp. | reverse complement strand
ACTTCCTGACCTTTGCTATTCACAATTTTAATGTCAGAACCTGGAAGCGGAAAACCGACTGAACCTTGACGAATTTCGCTGATTGGTGGATGCAGCAGTGCAGCACAACTGGTTTCAGTCATGCCGAAACCTTCAATAATGGTACCGACTTTGGCTTTCCAGTTTTCAGCAGTGGCAGGACGCAGTGCCGTTCCACCTGAAATCGCACAGGTGAGTTTTGGTGGGTTTTGTATAAACCAGTCTTCAGCCAAAAGACCTGCATATAAAGTATCTACACCTGTTAACCAGGTGACGTTAAATTTTTCAAATGCCGGTTTTAAATTGCTGACGGGGCGTGGGGATGGAATCAGCAGGTTATGAGAGCCACCTTCAAAGAACATCAGAAAGTTTACGCTAAATGCAAAAATGTGATACAGCGGAATGGCGGTTAAAATACAGTCCTGATTGCTAAATTCAGACTGATGGGCACGTAAATAATCACCGGTAATTTTGACTAAAGAGGCCACATTTTGATGGCTGATCACCGCACCTTTGCTGCGTCCTGTGGTTCCACCCGTATATTGATACAGGGCAATCTCATGTTGAACTGGAGTATAGGTGTCTAGGGTTCTGCCGATCTCTAAAGCATCTGAAAATGTGCAATAGTTAATAGAAGGTTGTAGTGACCGATTTTGAGCCTCGGCATCTGCCTGCATTTTCTGTGCAATCATTTCTTGATAAGGTTCATCAAAAAACTCGCTTAACCTGCTGGTCACTAATGCAAGCGATTGAAGTAAAGGATTATTCTGAATCACCCGTTCAAAAGTGGCTAAGAATAACTCAGAAACAATCAGCGCTTTTGCACCACTGTCGCTGAGCTGGTATTCAAGTTCACGCGGTGTATAAAGCGGATTGATATTGGTGATGATGAGTCCGGCTTTCCAGCATGCAAACACTGCAATCGGATATTGCAAACAGTTCGGCATTTGTAAACCCACAACATCGCCTTTTGTAAGGTGCAGATGATGTTGTAAGTAATTGGCAAATGCCGTCGATAGATCATCAATTTCCTGGAAAGTTAAAGTTTTGCTTAAGCCCACTGGCAAGATCACACTAAATGCCGGTGATTGAGGAAAGTGCGCTGTGGTATGGGGCAGTAACGCTGCGAGGTTAGATTGTACCTGTTCAGGCTGAAGTTGGTAGCCATGTAATGATGCAGGTAAATGTTTTTCCCACGGGCGCTGTGCATAATGGCTCATTGATTATCCTTAAACTTATTCTTTGTTTTGATTTTTATGTCAGTCCTGACATTGACCTTTTAACATCGGATAAACCAGTCTTTTTCGCAATGATCAAATCTGCCAAACAGTAGAATTAAATTTGAAAAAATCAAGTCAAAAAGAATCTTGATTAAGTGCTTTAAAATATGAGCTTATTTGCAAATACCGATAAATTCATTTAACCCAATGGCATAAAATCGGCATCA
>JBLZXS010000191.1:0-11898 GCA_050285325.1 Acinetobacter sp. | reverse complement strand
CCTGTTGCTGAATTTTTATTAAATTGGCAAAAGCTGATTAATTTTAATAATTCATTTCAAAATGAGTAACAAGGGGATTGCTGATTAAATCAACTGTATGTTTTTAAGACTGAATCAATCAAAGTCTTATTGCGTAACAATTGAAAGCTAACTATTGTTATACTGTTTGCATAATGTTTTCGAAGGGCGACATAACAATGATCAACGACGATCAAAACACAAAGACTTCTCTTGACCTTGCTCAAATTCGTGAGGATATTGATTCTGTAGATCAGCAGATTCAACAACTTATCAATCGTCGAGCGAAATTGGCAGAAGCAGTGGCAAAAGCAAAATTTGCTTCTGAAGAGAATCCGATGTTTTACCGTCCTGAACGTGAAGCGCAGGTTTTGCGCAATGTTATGGAGCGTAATGAAGGACCGTTATCCGATGTGACCATGGCACGTTTATTCCGTGAAATCATGTCAGCCTGCTTGGCGCTTGAAGCTCCGCAAAGTATTGCATTCTTGGGCCCGGTTGGAACTTTTACTCATTCAGCAGTCCTTAAACATTTTGGGCAAGATGCCATTGTTCGTCCATTGCCAACCATTGATGAAGTGTTCCGCGAAGTAGAAGCGGGTAGTGCTCATTATGGTTTGGTGCCTGTGGAAAATTCGTCTGAAGGTGTGGTCAACCATACTTTAGACTGTTTTAAAGCCTCACATTTAAATGTAATTGGTGAAGTTGAATTGCGTATTCATCACCAATTTTTAGTGTCCTCCAATACCCGCAAAGACAGTATTAAACAGATTTATGCCCATCAGCAAACACTGGCACAATGTCGTGGCTGGTTAGATGCACACTATCCGGGCGTTGAACGTGTTGCCTTAAGTTCAAATGCCGAAGCGGCACGCCGTATTCGCAATGAATGGCATTCGGCTGCGATTGCATCTGAAGTGGCTGCCAGCCTTTATGACCTGGAAATTTTGCACGGCAACATTGAAGACAATCCTGAAAATACCACGCGTTTCTTGGTGATTGGCCGTGAAAAAGTACCGCCAAGTGGTAATGACAAAACTTCATTGCTGATTTCTGCACATGACCGTGCCGGTGCCTTGCTTGAAATTCTGGCACCGTTTGCAAAACACAATATTAGCTTGACCAGTATTGAAACCCGTCCTGCATTGCCAGAAAAATGGGCTTATGTATTCTTCATTGATCTTGAAGGTCATGTGGAACAAGAAAATGTGAAGGCGGCAATTGAAGAAATTCGTCCTTTGGTGAAAGAAGTTCGAGTCTTGGGTTCATATCCGATTGCGGTATTGTAAGACCTATCCATCAAAGCAGTGGTCAATTTTAAAGTGAGGTTGACCACATTTATCACTTGAAATAACTGGAAGAGTAACATGTCGTTTGTCCCTGCCAATGAAGGCATCTCAAAGTTAAAGCCTTATCAACCAGGTAAACCGATCAGTGAACTTGAGCGTGAGTTAGGGATTACTGATATCGTCAAATTGGCCTCGAATGAAAATCCGTTGGGTTGTTCTGATAAAGTCAAACAGGCTGTGGCTGCTGAACTGGCAGAAATCGGACGATATCCGGACGGTGGCGGTTTTATTTTAAAAGACCAGATTCAGGCACAATTTGGCGTGACTGCTGATCGTATTACTTTGGGTAATGGTTCAAACGACTTGCTTGAAATGTTTGCCCGAGCATTCGTGTCAGAAAGTGATTCTGTGGTGTATAGCCAGCATGCATTTGCTGTATATGCTTTGGTGACTCAAGCGATTAATGCAGAAGCCATTGAAGTACCTGCCAAAGGCTTTGCTCATGACCTGGATGCCATGGCAGCAGCAATTCAAGACAATACCAAGCTGATCTTTATTGCCAATCCAAACAACCCGACCGGAACCTGGTTTGAAGAAGCTGAATTTGAAGCGTTCATGCAAAAAGTTCCGGCGAATGTGATTGTGGTTCTGGATGAAGCCTATGTGGAATATTTCCCGGAAAACTTCAACAGCTTAAAATTCTTAGAACAATATCCAAACATTATTGTCAGCCGTACCTTGTCTAAATGTTATGGCTTGGCAGCATTACGTGTTGGTTTTGCCTTGGCATCAGTCGAAGTGACTGATTACTTGAACCGTATTCGCCAACCATTTAACGTCAATCATCTGGCAATGGTTGCTGCTGTCGCGGCACTGAAAGATGAAGACTTTATTGAACAATCACGTATTGTAAATAAGGCAGGCATGAAGCAGCTGGAACAAGGTTTTGCGGTTCTTGGTCTGGATTATGTACCTTCACGTGCCAACTTTATTTTGGTCGATGTACAGGCTGATCCTGCGCAGACGTTTAATGCCTTATTAAAAGAAGGTGTGATTGTACGTCCGGTTGGTATTGCAAATCATCTGCGGGTATCGATTGGTACTGAAGCGGAAAATGCGAAGTTCTTAGCTGCGTTAGCTAAGGTGCTTGAATTAGAGGCTATTGCATAAATTATGTCTGTGCCACTGTTTGAAAAAGTTGCCTTTATTGGACTTGGGCTGATTGGCTCAAGTCTGGCTCGTGTCATCATTGCTGAAAAATTGGCCAAGCAAATCGTTGCGTCCACACGTTCACAAAAAACGCTGGATGATGCAAAAGCACTTGGGTTGATTCAGGAAGGCTATAGCAATCCTGTAGATGCTGTGCAGGGTGCAGATCTGGTAGTTTTGGCTTTGCCTGTACGGGCAACGCAAAAAGTGCTGGAAACCATCAAGCCTTATCTGTCAGATAAAACCATTATTACCGATGTGGGCAGTACCAAAGGTAATGTCGTTGATGCTGCAAAAGCGGTGTATGGTAAAAACTTACCAGAAGGTTTTGTGCCGGGTCATCCGATTGCAGGTGCAGAACATACCGGGGTGCATGCAGGTAAGGTCGATTTATTTGCCAATCATAAAGTGATTTTGACACCGCTTCCAAGCAGTGGCGACTGGGCTGTGGATAAACTGGTTCAACTGTGGCAAGCTGCCAAGGCAGAAGTGATTTGCATGGATGTGGACAAGCATGATGAAGTGCTGGCCCATACTAGCCATCTTCCGCATTTAATGGCATTTAACCTGGTTGAGCAACTGGCCAACCGTGAAGATAATCTCGACATTTTTCGTTATGCTGCCGGGGGCTTCCGCGATTTTTCACGCATTGCCGCCAGTGATCCACAGATGTGGCATGACATCTTTTTTGCCAATAAAAAAGCGATTTTAAATGCGGTCGATGGTTTTGAGCTGCAACTGACTCAAATCCGTAAACTGATTGAAAATGAAGATTCCAAAGCATTGATAGGATTGCTTGAACATGCTCAAGCGGCACGTCAGCATTTCAATCATATGCTTTCTAAGAAACCTTTGATGGAGAACGATAAAGTGACACAACAATTTACCATTTTGCCGGGTGCTAAAAAATTCCAAGGTAAATTTACCGTGCCAGGTGACAAATCTGTGTCACACCGTTCCATCATGTTTGGTGCGATCGCTGAAGGTACTACGCATGTGACCGGTTTCTTGGAAGGTGAAGATGCATTGGCAACGCTTCAAGCATTCCGTGACATGGGCGTCAGCATTGAAGGGCCTAAAAATGGTGAAGTGACTATTCATGGCGTCGGTATGAATGGTTTGAAAGCACCTGCAAGTGCCTTATACATGGGTAACTCGGGGACATCAATGCGTCTGCTCGCCGGGATGTTGTGTGCACAAAAATTTGATTCTGTGATGACCGGTGATGCATCACTGTCTAAACGTCCAATGGAACGTATTGCTAAACCGTTACGTGAAATGGGTGCGCAGATTCAAACTACGGGTGAACGTGGGACACCGCCAGTTTCAATTACGGGCAGCCAAAACCTTCAAGGGATTCATTACGATTTACCTATGGCATCTGCGCAAGTAAAATCAGGAATTTTATTGGCAGGTCTTTGGGCAAATGGTGAAACTTCGGTGACTGAGCCGGAACCGACCCGTGACCATTCCGAACGTATGTTGCGCGCATTTGGTTATGATGTAAAAACGGAAGGTAACCGTATTTCATTACAAGGTGGCGGCAAGTTGGTGGGTACTGACATTCAGGTACCATCCGATATTTCATCTGCGGCATTCTTTATGGTTGGTGCAGCCATTACTGAAGGTTCTGATGTCACTTTAGAGGCAGTAGGGATTAACCCAACCCGTACAGGTGTGATTGAAATTCTGAAACAGATGGGTGCAGATTTAACGGTAGAAAACGAACGTATTGCCGGCGGTGAACCGATTGCAGACATTCGTATTCGTGGTTCGCGTACCTTAAAAGGTATTCATATGCCGGAAGATCAGGTGCCATTGGCGATTGATGAATTCCCGGCATTGTTTATTGCGGCTGCCTGTGCTGAAGGTCAAACGTTTTTAACCGGTGCAGCCGAGCTACGTGTGAAAGAGTCTGACCGTATTCAGGTGATGGCTGATGGCTTGCAAACCATGGGCATTGACTGCACACCAACCGATGATGGCATCATTATTGAAGGCAAGGGTAAATCAGGTGACTGGTCTGCAATCTTCACGGGTGGCGAAATTGAATCACATCATGATCATCGTATTGCCATGAGTTTTAGTATGGCAGGCTTGCGTACTTCAGGTGAAATCAAAATTGTTGGTACAGAAACGGTAGCCACCAGTTTCCCGACTTTCACTGAATTGACCAATCAAGCCGGATTAGAAATTCTAGTCAGTGAGTAATTAGTCTAATTTTGTATATTTGTTAGAAAACAGCCAAGCTTTTGCTTGGCTGTTTTGTTTTTATTGCTTATTCTAAAACCATACAACAAGAATGCCTTTGGATAGAGAGATGAGAAAATTACAATTTACTGCAAACTGTGAAAAGCATAATCATGTGTCGCAGCAGCCCAATGATTGTCATGTGACTCAGGAATATGTTGCAGATCTTTTGTCTAAAGAATTGGGGCAATATGGTTTTCAAACCTTGTCACAAAGTGGGGATCAGGTTGCTGTCAGTGTAGACAATCAATCCCTGCCTTTATCGGTCACTTGTCAGAGTCATGATGCAGAAGGGCATTTAGTCTGTGAAATTACTTCCTACCCGGATGAAGAACAGGATTGGCTAGATCGTATTACCGAACAAAGTTTATTAAACCAGTTGGCTCAAGCAGTGGAAAATACCTTAAAAGAAGATGAGTCTTTTAGTGGGTTTGAGTGGAAAGCTTGATTTGATCTGAATTTTCAGTTTAAGATTTCAATCTGGCAGATATAACTCTTGTGTGATATCTGCCATTTTTTTCATTTGAGAAAAGCAGGATAAATAAATTAATAATATAAAAATCAATAATTTTTAGTGGACTTGATCATTAAGATTGTATTTTTATTGGCATTTTATTCCACACGAAGCCAAGTTTGGCTGCGTCCAACGGCAGAAACACCAATATAGCCACGGAGAAACAATTTTTTTCCGGAAGCATTCAGTTTGCCTTTAAGTTTGTAAATTTTCCCTGAGACCGGATCGATAATTTTTCCATCTGTATAGTTAACTTGGTCGACAGACTTTAAGTTGGTAATGACTTGCATGCCAATAATAGGTTGGTTGGTATAGGGTGCAGGGCAGTTGGTACAAAATTCTTTGGGTGTATAACCCTGGCGAGGAGTAGCTTTGAGCGCTTTACCTGCGTATGTGCCATCGGCTTGCCGCTCAATTTTAACCAAGCCTTTGGCTTCACCTGTTTTATCATCCATATAGCGCCAAATGCCTTCAATATTTTGTGCCATAGATGAAGAACAGAACAATGTAAGTGCAATAATCCCAAAAATAGTTTTCATAATATCCCTTTAAAAACAGCAATAAAATTTACAGATAAACAGTAATCGCATACGGCTAAAGCATTGATTATATTATTTATAGGGTGTCTTATAAATTGCAATAAAGCTTAAATGTTAAGCTATTTAGCTTTTTTCATCTTGTTGAAATAAAGGGAGTAATGGCTTTTTTTAAATTTGCGATGTGTTTATGCAATCGGGAGAAATTTAGGTAAGAGGATTTTGCTTTTAAACTGCAAAAAAAAAGACTCAGAATATTATTGAGTCTTTTTCAATAAAGAGATATTAGCAGATGCCAAAATTGATTTGGCATGGAATGAGACTGCTGAACTATAGATTAGGATGCTGTTAAGACACCAGATAACGTGAAATCGCAACACGCAATTGCTTTAAATATCCTGTAAAGAAGTGGTTTGCACCCGGCAAAATGGTCAACAAATGACGCTGTGGTTTTGCCCATTCAATCAAATCTGACAACAAAGTAACTTCATCAGCTTCCCCATGAATAAACAGAATATCACCTTTGATGGCTGGGGTAACATAATGACGTAGACCCGCCACAGTGGCTGTTGGTAATCCACATAAAATCAATTGTTTAGGTTTTATTTCATCGGGTAGGGCATGATAGCTTTTCGCCATGACATGTGCACCAAAACTAAAACCGCCGGCATAAAAAGGCAGGCTGATATGCTTGTTGCGAATTTGTTTAATGGCTTCTAGAACATCATCTGTTTCGCCAAAACCTTCATCATGCACGCCTTCACTTTGACCTGAACCACGGAAACTCGGACGATACACAATACAACCGCGCTCAAGAAACATTTGAGCAAGAAGTGTAGGTACTTTATGCTGCGGCGTTCCGCCTTGTAAGGGATGGGGGTGGCATACAATCGCGAATCCTTTCACTTCGCCCTGAGGATAATCAACAAAAATTTCAAGTTGACCGGCAGGACCTTGAATGAAAACTTGTTCGGACATATAACAACCGACTAATAACAGGAGAATGAGATATTTTACCGATAATGTTCAGTAAAAACACAAATTGGAAATAAAATAAGTCTACTGTTATAGTTTGTTTAATTATTTTTTGATCAGATTGTTTATGCTCGCCTTAATTTCTCCTGCCAAGACTTTAGATTATGAATCTGCACTTCCAACCGATACGCATACTTTACCAAGATTGCTGGAACATTCTCAAGAACTTGTAGACGTTAGTCGTAAACTATCTGCTGCAGATCTATCCAGTTTAATGAGCGTCAGTGAAAAAATTGCCACCTTGAATGTTGCGCGCTTCAATGACTGGCAGTCTGAGTTTAATTTTTCCAATGCACGTCAGGCTTTATTTGCCTTTAAAGGGGATGTGTATACCGGGCTTGATGCTTATGCATTGAATGATCAACACATTGAATTTGCACAAAATCACTTACGCATGTTGTCTGGGCTTTATGGTTTGTTGCGTCCTTTAGATTTGATGATGCCATATCGTTTAGAAATGGGCACAAAATTGCAGAATCCGCGTGGTCATAATTTGTATGAATTCTGGGGCGAGCGTATTACTCATCTAATCAATGATGATTTGGAAAAAGCCAATTCGGAATTATTGGTGAATATTGCTTCTGATGAATATTATAAGTCAGTCAGCGAGCGCAAAATTAAAGCTGAAATTGTTAAGCCGGTTTTTCTTGATCAAAAAAATGGTAAATATAAAGTCATTAGTTTTTATGCCAAAAAAGCGCGTGGATTAATGGCGCGCTATATTATTGAAAACCAGTTGAATCAAGCGGAAGATTTAAAATCGTTTAATAGTGAAGGTTATTATTTTGATGCTGAAAGTTCACTTAAAGGTGAATTGGTGTTTAAGCGTGATGAACAACAGGCTGCCTAAGGTGATTTAAACAGATCGTAAAAAATCCCGAGCAATTTCGGGATTTTTTAATAGTACTTAAAATATTTTTTATCCTGATTAAACAGTTTTATTTTGAGTAAAGAAAATGATTTTGAAAAAAAGTGTGTTTTCTATCACATTTTTTATAATGATTTGTTATTATAATTAAAATTTATCTGAACGATAAAAACTTGTTATGAAAAATTTACTGGTTCCTATCATTGTTTTTGCAGTGATATTGCTCGGATATTGTGTCTATCATGATAGCGAAATGAAGAAAAAGAATGAAGTGAATCAGTTAATGAATGATGCTGATCAGTCACTCAATATTGTGAATTCGTATCCTGATAATTTTATGTCTTACAATAATAAGGTGGTCGGTATTGTTCAATCTGCAGAACGCTGGATAGTTGAATCGAACAAGATTTAATTGTGTTATGCAGCTAAATGGATTTTAGAAGAGAGTTATCTTGTTGAATTTTATTAAAGAATAAATTTTAGAAACAATAAAAAATCATTGTGCTATAATTTGCCGCGACCATAGTTAAATTATTTTATAAGTATTTGATTTGTTTGAGCTAAGTAAAGCTGCATAACTTTTATGCAGCTTTTTTGTTTACAATTTTTATCATTCGACTATTTTTAGCTCTGATGAAAGTTTGCTCAACAGGCGTGTTTTTAAATTAAAATATGGCATATCAATTGCTTGGACATCTATAAAATTAATGATGATTCGATTAAGCGGATCATTAATTTTATAGCGTGCTGACGGCATAAAGTTTACTTACCGGGGTAAAGTCATGACGACTCCTAATCCATCTTCAGAGAATATGCTTGAACGCTTATTTAAGTTAAGCGAAAACAAAACCAGTTTTCGTACAGAAGTTCTTGCTGGTGTAACCACTTTCTTAACGATGTGTTACATCATTATTGTCAATCCAATGATTTTGTCCGAAACAGGCATGGATCATGGGGCTGTCTTTGTAGCAACCTGTCTCGCAGCCGCAATTGGTTGTCTGGTGATGGGACTTGTTGCGAATTATCCAATCGCACTCGCTCCGGGTATGGGCTTGAATGCTTACTTTACCTATTCAGTGTGTATGGGAATGGGAGTGCCGTGGCAAACCGCTCTGGCTGCGGTATTTGTTTCAGGTTTGGTATTCATTGCAATCAGCATGTTTAAAATTCGTGAAGCCATTGTCAATGCAATTCCAATGTCATTAAAACTGGCAATTGGTGGCGGTATTGGTATGTTCCTTGCACTGGTTGCCTTGAAAAATGCCGGTATTATTGTGGCTAATCAAGCAACTTTAGTCGGCTTGGGTGATCTTAAACAACCTTCTGTGATCTTGGCTTTACTGGGCTTCTTGATGGTTGTGGTGATGCATCAGTTTAAAGTACGTGGTGCAATCATCATTAGTATTTTAGCCATTACCGCTATTGCTACACTGTTGGGTTATAACCAATTCCAGGGCGTGATCGGACAAGTTCCTTCAATTGCACCCACCTTTATGCAAATGGACTTTGAGGGTCTGTTTACTGCAAGTTTGATCGGTGTGATCTTTGTATTCTTCCTGGTTGATTTATTTGACTCTACAGGTACCTTGGTGGGTGTATCACACCGTGCAGGTTTGCTTAAAGACGGTAAGTTGCCGCGTTTGAAAAAAGCGCTTTTTGCAGACTCAACAGCAATTGTTGCCGGTGCAGCACTCGGTACATCTTCAACAACGCCTTATATTGAGTCATCTGCTGGTGTTGCAGCGGGTGGTCGTACTGGCTTAACAGCGGTTGTGGTAGGCATCATGTTTTTGTTATGCCTATTCTTAGCGCCACTTGCGCAGTCTGTGCCAAGTTTTGCTACAGCCCCTGCATTGCTATTTGTCGGTGTACTGATGATTCAGGGTATTGTTCATATTGAATGGGATGATATCACTGAGGCAGTACCTGCGTTTTTGACCATTGTATTTATGCCATTTGCTTATTCAATTGCAGATGGTATTGCGATGGGTTTCATCAGCTATGCGCTGATCAAGCTATTCACAGGTAAAGCGAAAACTGTTCCATATATGGTATGGATTATTGCTGTGCTTTGGGCATTAAAATTCGTAATGTTTGGCGGTTAATTCACCAGATTTGCTGTAGGGTGTAAACTCAGTTTGCACCCTTTTTTATTTTTTGAAAAAAGTTTTATAAGGATAAGATATGAACCAGATTGAGCTTATTCAAGCACTGCCAAAGGCAGAGTTACACGTACATATTGAAGGGACTTTTGAGCCTGAACTGATGTTCGCCATTGCTCAACGTAACCATATTGATATTCCGTATAAATCTGTAGATGAAGTGAAACAGGCCTATAATTTCCATAACCTGCAATCGTTCCTCGACATTTATTATGCAGGCGCGAATGTTTTGGTGGTCGAACAAGATTTTTATGATCTGGCGATGGCCTATTTTGAAAAATGCGCTGCAGATAATGTGGTGCATACCGAAATGTTCTTCGATCCACAAACACATACCGATCGTGGGATTGCATTTGAAGTGGTCATCAAGGGTTTGCAACGCGCCTGTGATGATGCAAAAGCCAAATTCGGCATTAGCTCGCATTTGATCATGTGTTTCTTGCGTCATTTAAGTGAAGAAGCAGCTTTTGAAACTTTAGAGCAGGCTTTACCGTTTAAAGATCAGATTATTGCGGTGGGTCTGGATTCAAGTGAAGTCGGGCATCCACCGTCTAAATTTGAACGTGTATTTGCCAAAGCACGTGAAGCAGGTTTTTTAGTGGTGGCGCATGCTGGTGAAGAAGGTCCGGCTGAATATGTTTGGGAAGCTTTGGACTTGCTTAAAGTGAATCGTGTAGATCACGGTGTACGCTCAGAAGAAGATCCTAAATTGATGCAGCGTTTAATTGCGGAAAAAATGCCTTTAACGGTATGTCCTTTAAGTAACTTAAAGCTTTGCGTCGTTAATGATATGGCACAGCACAATATCCGTCGTTTATTACAACAAGGCGTGCATGTGACTGTGAATTCAGATGATCCATCATATTTTGGTGGCTACATGAATGACAACTTTATTGCGATTGCGGAAGCTCTGGATTTATCCAAAGATGAACTGAAGCAATTGGCTAAAAATTCGTTTGAAGCCTCTTTTATTTCGGATGCTGAGAAACAAAAATGGTCACAACAGATTGATGTCTTGCTGTAATCTATGGCTGTAAAAAATGATTTCGATGGAGCAGATTTATTGATGCTCCATCATTGGGTTTAAAGAATATTGCTGGTAAAGCGTTAGGTTGTATTTTGAAAAAGAGTTTGTGCTGGATCTTTGCTGTTGCTTTATTGATTGGTTCTGTGGCAGTTTTTGCAATGGATAAAAACTCGACTTTAACCCAGAAAATGTTAAAGCCAGTGGTAGAGCAGACATGTAAAAGTGAATTGAATGATTCAAAAATCTGGCAATCAGCGGCCTTGTTTATGAATGTGGAACGTCAAGGTTCTGTGCAAAAACAAATCTGTGGTTGTGTCAGTGACAATGCGCTGAATGATGTTTCTGCGAAGGAATTGGTCATGGCATCGGTCAATGAAGCTGCAAAAGATAGTTTGATTCAACAAGCTGTGTTAAATAGCGTGAAAGGTTGTGCTCAAGCAGCCTTGAATTAAGCTTTAAACAAGAAAAGCCGCATCTATGAACAAATGGATGCGGCTTTTTTATTGGACGTTACTTGGTTATTTTTCTTGTCGGGTCATGCTTCGCAAGATGTTATCTTTATCAATGAAATGATGTTTTAATGCCGCTGCAATATGTCCAAGTACCAGAAAACCAGCAAACCATGACAAATAAATGTGTACAGGTTTAACAATGGCTAAAAGTTCAGGGTTGTCCTGAACCAGACGTGGAATTTCAAATAAATATAACACGGGTGCAGGATGTCCAGCGCTCCAGCTAAACAAACAGCCGGTAATGGGCAAGGCGAGCAACATTAAATATAAAGCCAAATGCCCAAGATGTGCCAAGACTTTCATTGACGGAGACATAGTGTCTGGCAGTTTTGGAACGGGGTGGGTATAGCGCCAAAACAGGCGAATCAAGACCAAAAATATAATCGTGGTTGCAATGTTTTTATGTAAGGTGATGACTTGGCCTTTAAAGCTGCCATCAACATCATAACTTAAAAAATTTCCGCTATAAAAACCAATG
>JBLZXS010000190.1:0-4698 GCA_050285325.1 Acinetobacter sp. | reverse complement strand
CTTAAAGAGCTCCGCCATGTCCATCCATCTTGTGCTTTTACTTCCACTAACTGGCCTTTCAAATAAATCAAATCGTCCTGATCAATATCTTTCAGCTGCTTTGCAATTTGCTTCGAGGCAGGAATTAAATGCGTATTAGCACTCTGCGTGGAAATCTCATTGACTGGTATGGGTGGTGAATTTTCATAACGCCAGTAATACCAGCGGTTGCTCTGACTAATAGACAACTGCTTATAAACAGCAGGATCAGTCATACTTCCCCATCCCAAAGCAAAATCAACTGGGCTAATCTCCGACTCACGCCCAAAATTATAATTTTCTCTCGATAAAACCCGAAACTCTCCCGTATAAGGCTGCAAATTCGTCATGCTGTAACCGTTGAACTTCTGCACTCCCTCTATGCTTTGATAATCAGCCGCATCTGAAATGCCTTTATCCGGTTTCAGCCAATAATTCCACAGTGCGAACCCCAATGCGAAAATAACTATATATTTAAAAAAGCGACTCATCTAAATCTCGAATGTTTAGCTAGGCTGTAATAACTTAATAAATTGAATCGAATTAAATCTCTAGCACACAGATCCAAAAACTAACTCTTACAATAACCACAAATGATAAAAGCTAATTTCAAAGTAAAATACATAAATTTACAAAGTAAAAGTATTAATAAAAACCTTATATTCCAATCACTAAAATAAAGTATACCTTAAAAGTATATTTAAGATACCTACAGGGTTTTGGTTAAATTTAAAACAATATGCAATTCTAGAGAATCACTTTAACTATTTCAAACTCTTAAGGTTCTCCCAAGATATGAACATGTACAAGCAGATCTCCCTTTGTCTTCCCCTTGTCCTTTGCAGCCAACTGAGCTTTGCAGACTGGATTGATGATTCCGTTAAAAATGTTGAAGCGCATACTATTAAGCTTCGCGAACATATTCATCAACATCCTGAACTTGGAAATATGGAATTCAAAACTTCTGAGCTGGTACAAAAAGAGTTGAAATCTTATGGCATTGAAGTGCGTAAAGGTTATGCCAAAACTGGTGTGATTGGTGTACTTAAAGGGGCGAAACCGGGTCCAGTGATGGCATTACGTGCCGATATGGATGCCCTGCCGATTGAAGAAAAAACTGGACTTCCTTATGCCAGTAAAGCCAAAGCCATTTATCAAGGTACAGAAACGCATGTCATGCATGGCTGTGGTCATGATGCGCATACCGCAATGTTATTGGGCGCAGCCAAAGCTTTAGCAGCCAATAAAGATAAAATTGCAGGTACTGTGGTCTTTGTCTTCCAACCGGCTGAAGAAGGCGGTGCCGATATTGATAACTTTACTCAAGGTCATTTGATTGGTTCACGTAAAATGATTGCCGATGGTGCGTTGAAGAACCCTAAACCGGAAGTAATTTTTGGAATGCACGTGATGGCAGGTATGCCAAGCGGCAATATTTTATATAAAGATGGCGCGATTCTGAACAGTGCCGACCACTTACGCATTCAAGTGAATGGTAAACAGGTACATGGCTCTATGCCTTGGCTTGGTCGTGACCCAATCTATGCGTCTTCACAAATGATCAACAACATGCAAAGTTTAATCAGTCGTAATGCAGATTTGACCCAAGGCATGGGCGTGGTAAGTATCGGTAGTATTCATGGCGGTACAACGGGTAATGTCATCCCTGATCAGGTAAATATGGTCGGCACTATTCGTTCCAACAGTGAAAATGTTCGCCAAGGCATTTTAAAAGATTTACCGAAAATGGTCGAGCATAATGCCGCAGCCAATGATGTCACTGCAAAAGTAGAAATTGCGCCATATGCGCCAGTGACGACTAATGACAAAACCTTAACCAAGCTGATGCAACCTACACTTGCTCAAGTGAATGGCGAAGATAAACTGCATGTGCTGGACAACAATGCCAGTGCAAGTGAAGATTTTGCCTATTATGGTCAGCTGATGCCGTCTTTGTTTGTCTTTGTGGGCGCAACCCCTGCAGATCAAGACATGGCGAAAGCCGCACCTAACCATAACCCGTTATTTATCGTCGATAATGCGACTTTAAAAACCGGGGTAGAAAGCCATGTACGCTTTATCCTGGATTATCCAAAAGTTGCCGAACAGGTACAGACAGACTGGAAAAAGATGCAAGCTGCAAAAAAATAAAGTACATTTCTTCAAAAAAGTGAGCACCCTTTGCTCACTTTTTTTATATCTGAAGTTTTTGAGAATTGAATACAGAATAGATCTCATTTGAAACCTTGTGCCATTGGACTAAAAACTCAAACTGCTAAACTTCAATGCGTTACACAGCTTGACTCTTAGCGAAAAAAACGTCATTTCTACAGAATTTTTAACTCGCTAAAAGTACAGCTAAAACCATAAAACCGAATTGAAAAATGGGACACAATCATGGCGAATAAATTCGAATTCAACATTCGTGTATATATTGAAGACACTGACGCAGGTGGCATTGTCTATCATGCAAACCATATTCGTTTTATGGAACGTACGCGTACCGAATGGTTACGTGCGGCAGGTGTTGACCACTACTGGCACCAAAAAGATTATCACTTTGTAGTACATAAAATAAATGTCAAATATTCACGCCCAATCCTCATGGATGATCTGATTACGGTGACTGCAAGTGTTGTTTCATGTAAAGCAACATCTTTTGTATTGCAACAAAATATTTATCGTGGTGAAATCATGCTTGCATCTGGCGAAGTCGAATTGGCATGTATTAGTGTAGACGGCATGCGTCCAACACGGCTTCCTGAGGAAATCCGTAATCTAATTCTAAAAGAGTTAGGACAAGACTAAAAAATTTATTGGCACATTGTAACTATGGCAACACAACTAGAATCATCTTTACACATATCAGATCTTATTTTACAAGCAAGTCCCATCGTTCAACTGGTAATGCTCGTGCTCCTGCTAGCATCTTTATACAGTTGGTATCTGATTGCCAAGTTACATATGAGTTATAAAAAGGCCCAGGCTGAAGATGAACATTTTCAAAAAATCTTCTGGTCTGGCGCTGAACTTAATACCCTATACAACAACGCCCAACTCAATTCCAAACGTACCGGTCTGGAAGATATCTTTTATCAAGGTATTGGTGAATTTTTTAAACTGAAAAAATTCCGAGCTCCAACTACGCAAACGATTGAAGGCACAGAACGTATTTTACGTGTCGGTTTAAGCCGTGACCAAGGTCTGCTTGAACAAGGCTTGGGCGCACTTGCCAGCATTGGTTCTGTTGCACCTTATATCGGTCTGTTCGGTACGGTTTGGGGCATTATGAATGCCTTTATTGGTCTGGCAGATGTCGATCAGGTCACTTTGGCAACCGTTGCTCCGGGTATTGCCGAAGCCCTCATTGCAACAGCGATTGGTCTTTTTGCTGCCATTCCTGCAGTATTGGCCTTTAACCATTACACGGCTAAAGGTGAAACCGTCTATTCAGACCGGGCCTTATTTGCTGAAGAAATGGTGGCGCTATTACAACGTCAAACTGTGAGTTCTACACAGGAAAATGACTAATGGCAATTCAGCGTTCTGGACGCTTTGAGCGTGTCAAAAAACCCCTAAAAAGTGAGATGAATGTCGTCCCTTATATTGACGTCATGCTGGTACTTTTGGTGATTTTTATGGTTACAGCACCCATGATTACCAGCGGGATTAAAGTCGATTTACCTCAAGCCAATGGCAATCCAATTGAATCTAAAGATGCACCGACAATTGTGACTCTGGATCAAAATGGTCTGTATTATTTGGAATATAAAAACCAAAAAACCGGCCCTGTTGATCTTGCTGAGTTAAGTCGTGTTTTAGTCGAGGCACAAACCCAAGCCAAAAATGATAACAAGGAAATGAATGTTGTCATTAATGGTGCTACCACACGTCCTTATGGAGATGTCATGGCTTTAATGTCGGGTCTTCAAGATGCTGGTTTAACCCAAGTTAGTCTACTAACCAAGCCTCTAGAATAAAGTATGAAAGATTTCAAAAAGCCACAATCTAAAGAAAAAACAATTGCGCTTGGATTTACCCTAGGAATCCATGCTGTGGCAATGACTGGCTTACTTTTTTTGGGCATGAGTAAACCGGTCGAGCCGCCTAAACAAATTAAAATGGTTTTGGTCACGCCTGAGGACTTACTCCCACCCGAGCCTGTGCCTTTAGAACAGACCGACTCGGCTGAAACAGCACATGAAAAGGTGGCCGAACAGGTTCAGCAAACAGCTAAACCGAGTATTGAACCTGCTCCAGTGATTCCCGTTACCCAGCCTACTCCTACTCCAGCACCAGCACCAGCACCAGCACCAGCAAAGCCTGATGTAAATAAAGCTGCACAGGAAACCAAGGCTGCAGCGGAAGCACTGAAAAAAGCGGAACAGAAAGCTGCTGAACAGGCAAAGGCAGCTGAAGCCAATAAATTAAAAGCTCAAGCTGATGCTCAAGCCAAGGCAAAAGTGGATGCAGCGAATAAAGCCAAAGCGGATGCAGCTGCAAAAGCCAAAACCGATGCGGCAAATAAAGCCAAAGTAGACGCTGCGAATAAAGCTAAAACCGATGCAGCAAATAAAGCCAAAGCGGACGCTGCGAATAAAGCTAAAACCGATGCGGCAAATAAAGCTAAAGCGGATGCCGCTGAAAAAGCTAAATCGGATGCTGCTAATAAAGCTAAAG